>CAIJOU010000285.1 GCA_903822375.1 Candidatus Hydrogenedentota bacterium | reverse complement strand
GCGGGCCGCGAGGGCAATGCCGTCACCATCCGACAGATTCGCGCACGCCTTGAGCGCGAACTGCGCACCAACGTGGCGCTGCGCGTGGAAGACATCGAGCGCCAGGACGGCGTGAAGGTCTCCGGGCGAGGCGAGCTGCACCTGGCGATTCTGATCGAGGAAATGCGCCGGGAAGGCATGGAGCTGTGCGTGTCGCCGCCGGAAGTCATCACGAAGCTCGACGACCTGGGCCACCTGCTGGAGCCGATGGAAGAGCTGGCCATTGACGTGCCCATCGAGCACCAGGGCACGGTCATCGAGAAGGTGTCGCAGCGCAAGGGTGAACTGACCCACATGCACAACGAGGGCCGGGGCATGCTGCGCCTCGAGTTCCGCATCCCGACCCGCGGGCTCATCGGCTACCGCAACGAGTTCTTGAACGACACGCGCGGCCTGGGCATCATGTCCTCGCGCTTCGTCACCTACGGCCCCTGGGCGGGCGATATCATCTCGCGCAGCCGCGGCTCCATGATCAGCATGGACGTCGGCCCCGCCGCCGCCTACAGCCTGGAGAACCTGCAACTGCGCGGCCAGTTGTTCATCGCCCCCCCCGACCCGGTGTATCCGGGCATGATTATCGGCGAGCATGCGCGGCCCAGTGACATTTCCTGCAACCCCACCAAGCGCAAGCCGCTCACGAACCACCGGGCCTCCGGCAAGGACAACTCGGAGGGCCTCAACGTTCCCCGCAGGCTGACCCTTGAAACCGCCCTGGAATGGATCGCCCCCGACGAATTGCTTGAGGTCACGCCGAAGAGTGTGCGCCCGCGCAAGTCCATCATCGACGCCGAAGCGCGCAAGCGCGAGGAAAAACGTCGCGCCGCAGCGGGCTGACCCCGAAAGAGAATCTCCCCAATCCGCAGCGCCCGCCTTTGTGGCGGGCGCCTTTTTCTTTCCTGTCTTAAGCGAGTGTGCCAAGAAGACGGGGGAAGAGCACCCAACGGTTGTTGCCTTGGGGGCGGCATGCGGGGGGCGGCTCTCCCGAATGGAGCCGTCAGCTCTTCAGGCCGTGGTGCGTGAGCTTGTGGTACAGCGTGCTTCTGGCAATACCCAGCAGCCGGGCGGTCTCCACCAGGTTGCCGTTGGTGTATTCCAGGGCGTTCATGATGTGGTCGCGCTCCATGTCGTCCAGCGGCGTGGGAATGTCGCCCCTGTCATGCACGGAGGCGAAGGCGCGCAGGTCCGCAACGTCGATGACCCCCTCAGGGCAAACGGCGTGGGCCACCTCCATCACGTTCTTGAGTTCACGGACGTTGCCGGGCCAAGGCAGTTCGACCAGATATTCCAGCGCTTTCGGACTGAGACGCCGCAACGGCGTGCCGGTCTTGGCCGCCGCGGCCTCGAGGAAGTACTGGACGAGTTCTGGAATGTCACTGCGGCGCCGGTTCAACGGGGCAATGCGGATTTCCACGGCGCGCAGCCGGTGATACAGGTCCTCCCGGAAACTTCCCGCCTTGATCTCCTCAACCAGTTCCTTGTTGGTCGCGGTTACGACGCGGAAATCGGCGCTGATTTCCTCCTGCCCCCCGACGCGCCGAAAGCGGCCTGTCTCGACGGCGCGCAGTATTCTGGCCTGATGCTCCAGACTGAGGTCGCCCACCTCGTCGAGGAAAAGGGTTCCCTTGTGGCTTTGCTCAAGCAGGCCGGTCTTGCGGGCGACCGCCCCGGTGAACGCGCCCTTCTCGTGGCCGAAGAACTCGCTTTCAAACAGTTCGCGCGGAATCGCCGCACAGTTAACCGTGACCAGCGGGGCCGACGCGCGGCTGGACAGTTCATGTATGAGGCCGGCGACCAGTTCCTTGCCGGTGCCGGTGGGTCCCAGGATGAGCACGGGCTGCATCGACGGGGCCACCATGGTAACCATGCGCTGCACCTGCGCCATGGCCTTGCTCTTGCCCACGATCCGTCCCAGCTTTTCACCCGTGGCGCGCAGTTTCCGGTTTTCAGCCTCCAACTGTTCCATGCGGTCAATCGCGCCGAAGAAGGGCGCGATAAGGTGGGCAAGTGCGACAAAGAAGTGCAGGTCCTGCCTGCACCAGACCCGCTCGGACAGCGTGCGGTCAATGCACAGCGCCCCGATGTGGTGATCACCGAAGAATATGGGTGCCGCCATGGTGCAGCGCACGAGCACCTTTTCACCGTTCTGGGTGCGTTCCGGGAACAGCAGCCCCCGGCGTTCCTTCAACACCCTGGAAAGGCGCTCCCGGACCGCATGCGCGGTGGTGTCCTTCACGGAAGAGCCCGGCGAAAGCACGTTGACAAAATGCCCTTCCGGAGTGGACGGGTCCCGCATCAGCAGGAGCCAGGCTGCATCCGGGGAGAACCGGGATTGCAGGAACCCGCGCAGCGCGGTGATCAAGCCCTCGTGCCGGGTGACACGGCTCAGAACCCGGCTTATCTGGAACAGTTCGGTAAGGTCTGAGTCGGTCTTGGGATGCACCTCTGATGCGGCGTGATCGGCCGGTGCGGAGAGATAGACCGAATCCTCCTCCGCCAGGGTGTCGGCGGACAGGAGTTCGGTTGCGTCGCCCTGAAAATCCTTCGCATTGGCGCGGACAACAAGAAAGGTCACGGAACCGATGCGCACCTCGTCGCCGACTTCCAGCGCGCAGTCCAGCGCCTGCAGTCCGTTGACCAGGGTGGGGTTGAGACTGCCCAAGTGTTTCAGCCGGGGGATTTCTCCATCCAGGAAGATCTCGCAGTGTCTCCGGGAGACCACCGTTTCGAGAATCCTGACATCACAGGTGCTCTGGCGGCCGATTATGAGGGGACGTTCGGAAATCGTCCAGCCAGCCCCTTTTGCCATGCCCGACTTCACTGTCAAATGAAACACAGACAACCTTTCACCGTCTGAAATGACGTGCCTTTTAACTGCGGTTAGTGTTCATCATATCTGTACGCCCTGTCCGCTTCAAACTGCCCAAGCCGCGCGGATTTCCCGGCGCGGCGACGGCGGGCAAAAGAAAACCGAAGCGAGAGACAAGCCTTCCCTGTCTCTCGCTCTGCCCCTGAAAACATGTCCGCCGGAGCCCTCCCAGCATGCCGGCGACCCTCGCTGATTTGCTTCCCAAGCCGTTTGTTCCGCCACTTGGTAAGACGCACAAGGAAGGCTTGTGCGTCAACCTCTGTTCGCGACCTGCCGCAAGGGTCCACTGTCCCATTTCACCGGAGGACAGTGCCCTGCGCCCTGCGGCACTTTCCGGTGAATCAATTCAACGGTTAACACAATCCATCAGTGAACCTTCAGGCTGCAACTTCACTCGTCCTCCGACTGGCGCATGTTTGCATCCATTTCCTCGCACTATGCCATTTCTCCAAAACCCTGTTTGAACAGACCGCAAAACCGGTGCGCGTCTGCGATAATCTTCCGAAATCAGAGAACATTTTAAGCAATGATCGTGCCAGTTATGGGCTCACGGTGTGATAAAGGAGCTTAAGCCATTGCCCACATGGGTGTTAGTGGTAAGATGATTCACAGGCAGTCTTGTCCTGTCTTGCCGCCTCTTGTTCAGGTATGCCCTGTAATCGGACAGATTGATGCCCGATTTACGGACATGCAGTATGCGTCGAACCCTCTTGGGCACATTGCGGGCTCTTTTTCCCAAAGAAGGAAGGCACTGTGCGCGCGGAAGTAGCAACGGACTGTCACCGTCACAGGGATTCAAAGTAGATTGTGTAGAATCACTTCCACTTGTGCGCATCTGAGGCTCCAAGACCCGGTCGAGGATAATTCGTGCTTGATAATTTTCGTCATTTGTGCAAAAATTGGACAGTATTTGCCCGGAAGTAAAACAACGTGCACCGGTGCAGAGGACGGGAACACAGTGATAAGCAGTTTGATAGTTCCGGCCCCCAGGGCCAGACGTGGGTTTACCCTAATCGAACTTTTGGTAGTTATCGCCATAATCGCCATCCTCGCCGCCATTCTGCTTCCCGCGCTGGCGCGGGCGCGGGAGGCCGCGCGGCGCTCCGCCTGCCAGAACAACCTCAAGCAGATGGGGTTGATCTTCAAGATGTACGGCAACGAGGCCAATGGCGGACGCTGGCCGATGATGAAGCGGAACATGTCCACCTGGCAACCGAACATGGGAATGCCATTCAGCCAGGAAAGTACCTGCAACGTGCCGCAGGCGCGGTCTTTTCTGCCCGATGTGCAGTCGATGTACCCCGAGTACATCACCGACCTGGAAATCCTGCAGTGCTCCTCCTCGCCCAGCTACAAGAAGTATGCCTGGAACTTTGACAAGAATCCGGCCAACCCCGTCGATCCCTGCGCTTACGACAGCAACGACAGTTACATGTACTTGGGGTGGGGTGTCCTTGCGGAGCATGTCGTTCTTCCCGGTGCCAACCCGAACGCCAGTCCGGCGGAAGCCTCCGTCAATCCCAACTTCGTGAATGCGATGTACGACATTCTCGGCCGGTGGTTCATGCCCAACACCCCCGAGGACACCCTGGTGCTGGACCAGGACCATTCGTACCAGGACGTGGGCTCCACCACGGGTGAACGACCCCTGTACCGTCTTCGTGAGGGCATTGAGCGGTTCTTCATCACCGACATCAACAATGCCGCCGCCTCGAACCTGGCCCAGAGCGCGCTGCCGGTCATGTGGGACCGGCTGGCGGCCGCACTCCGCAACACCGAGATGTCGCCCGACGGGTTCAACCATGTTCCCGGCGGCTCGAACGTGCTGTACATGGACGGCCATGTCGAGTTCGTCAAGTATCCCACGGAACACCCCATCACGCGCGTCTTCGCCGTGGCCATTTCCCAGTGGTGGCAGATGATTAATCCGACCTGACGTCGGCGTGGCGCCCGCCACTGCGGGATTAGGACCGCCGTGGCGGTCCGAGCAAAAAATGCGGATCAACCATGCCAAACTCACTTATTGGAACATGCGCCGCCTTCATTTTCCGCCATTGCAGTCTTCCTGCTCCCGGCAGGGTTTCGGCGGGATGGTCCGGAACGGGGTTTGACATCTCTTCAGTTCTCCGAACAAGTCGATTCCTGCAGGCAGCGTGCGATGTGAACGGACGTTTCGGCAGACCGCATACGAACCAGGGCAGCCCAGACATACCGCCCATATGGACCGCGGCGGCAGCGACGCCGCTTTGGATAATGCCGTGCTGGAAACCAGCCAAAGCGGTGTCGCGCTTCGCTCTGCCACCGCAGTCCAAAATGCACGCGCCGCCGCGCATCCTGTTGGCAACTCTCTTTATACTGTGAATCACCGCGAGGGCCGTCTGGGGCGTCCGTCTTGCAGTTTGTTGGCGGCTTACGCTCCTGTCAGGCTGTGCACGACGAAGGAAGAAGACAAAACACCCCTGCCGGCATACAACCGGCAGGGGTGCGGTCAATTATGCTTCACGTATCAGGCTATATGGGGCACCAGGTGCTCCCAAGGCAGCAGGTGTTGTTGTTGCAAATGCTGCACCTGCCGGTGACGCCGCCCGCGACACAACTTCGGCTGACCCTGTCGCAACAGGCCGCGGTGGTGGATGCCGAAGAGGCCGTGAAAGACTTTAACTGAATGCTGCTGGTCAGCGTCGGCGGCGTGTAACGGTCCGGCGCCTCGGTTCGAATGAGTTGGACGTCATCCATGGCGTAGACGAGCAGGTCCATATCCGCTTCGGAATACTGGTCCGGGTCTGCGCTCGTGGTGTACAGGTCCAAGTGGGTCAGCGCCGACAGGGTGGGGTTGTCAAGGACGTTCACCATGGCCGTGACCAGTTCCTGCGGTGCCTCCTCGTCTTCGGCGCGGTTCAGGAAGGACAGGCACATCAGGCCGTCCGCCTTCAGGATTTCGAATGCCGCGCGGACCTTCCTCTTGGCAATCAGGCCGCCCGGCAAGTCGGACCATCTCTCGATGGTCACATCCTGGGCGGTCCAGTTCATTCTTGTATCCGCGGCGAAAGCCCGGACCAGCACATTCAACGCGGCCCCGATTTCCTGCGCCTCGGGAACGGCGGGGGGGGTGGCGGAAAAATTGGCCTTCCATTGTGCCACCATATTTGAAACCAGCAGGTTGTTCGAGAACAACGTTTCAAGGGACTGTCCGCGCGTCAGCGTGCAAGTTACCAGCACGTTGTTGCCCCATTGGCCAAGCGCCGACTGGACTCCGTCAATCGATGCCGCTTGGACCGAACCAAGTTGCAGCGTCTGGCCGAATGCAACCCCGGAAAGCGAGGATATCAAAAGAACCGCCACTATACATCGTGTTACAGCAATCATGTGCCTGTCTCCTTGCTTTGCCCTCTCCGGGCAAACGGCTTTGACCTCTCCGCATCTCCCCATGAGAAACGGACGAAACATTACTCCCACGACATCCTTTCGAACAACCGTACAAACCCCCGTTTGTAAAGATTCAACCATACCGTGGACGCGGCAACTTGCCGCGTCATGAAAAGCGGCTGTAAGCAGTTTCCGAATTTTCCCGGTAGCACCAATGAGGGCTGAAAAGTGAATGCACCTGTCCCACGTCTTCTTGGTGGTTCAAAGAGCATCATGCGCTGCCCACCGTAAAGGTACGCGCCAGTTCCCGGCACACCCCCAAGCGGAAGGCCTGGGAAAACTTGAGCGTCTCCCCCGACGCGATACGCTGCCTGAGTTCCATGAGGGTTTGCCTCAGCGCCGCGACGCTGTCGCAGGGTATGCCGTCGACGGCGGCCAAGACCACGCCATTCTCCAACCGGGCCTTCGCAGCCGCGGCCTCTTCCGATGGAAACACCAATGGAAGCCATGCGGAGGTGGCATGCATCTCGATCTGCAGGGAGGTCCTGTCGATCTCATGCTGCACCAGCCCAAGGGCTTCGTCGTGGGTCAGGGTTACGGCCGCCTCCTCCCGTGTCAGCGGAAGCGTCCAATAGCTGTATATACGTTCCTGTCCATTTCGTAAAGCTGTGAGCGCCAGTCCGGCCTGCGGGTTCTGGGCCAAGCGTCCCGCCGCACTCTCAAGGGCGGTCTTTGCCGCTGCGGCGTTTGCTAGGGGGGTGTCGTTTATGGCGAGTATACCGTCCCCCGCTTCCAACCCCATGGCGGCCATGGCCTGGGTCCGGGTCGCCGTTTCGATACGGGGTATTGTCTGACCGGGCTGAGGCTGCGCCGCTTCCATTTGAATCAACCCGTCAATTCCCCGTGCCAAATCCTCGCCGCTGATGAACATGCGGGTTGGGCACGCGTCTTTTGGTAGATCGAAGGCCGTCCGCGAAGCCCATTCGAGCTGGTATTGCTGGAATTCCGCGCGGGTCGGCGAAGTGCCAAGTGTGCCGGGCATGCGCACCGTGCGCAGGTTGCCGAATTGATCGGCAACCGCCAGAGACTGCCCGCCGCGCATCGGAATAACCCGTTCAGCAGGCCTAAAGAAGAGCAGCGGGGACATCGTTTCGGCATCCCATAGGGTGCTGCCTGTTTCGGGGTACTGGGTCAAAAACTGCTTTCCGCCGGGCCAGAATTGCGCTTCGACGAGCATCCACCAGTTTTGTTTTGTCCCAACCTGTGGGCCGACTGAAACCCTTCCCATGGATTTCCCATGAATGGCGTCCCAAATCTGGGCGGTTCCGTCCACGTCGATCGTGAGCACCCGCGTTTCGTCTTCACTGAACGCGGCCGTTGCGATACCCTTGTCCTGCCGGTCAAAGGCCCGCAGTTTCTCGCCCGTGTCGCAGGTCCACAGCACGGTCTGTCCATCCAAACCGCAGGAAAGCAGCCGCTCTCCATCCCGGCTGAACTGCATGCGTGTCACCGTGTCCTCATGGGCCTTCCAACGCTTTTCCGTTCGCGCGTCTTCGGTGTTCCAGAGGCATATTTCCCCGTTGTCGTCGCCGCTGGCCGCGCCGCGCCCGTCGGCGCGCAGTGCAATGGACGCCACCGGTGCGGTGTGCCCGGTGAAGGCAGCCATCGTGGGATTGGCAGAAGCGGGATCAACGATCACTGCGGCGACATGCGCGTCCACCACCATGGCCAACCGGGACCCGTCGTCGCTGAGCGTCGGCATATTGGGCTTGCAGCCGAAGCTCGCCGAAAAAGAGCAGAGCCCCTTTTTTCCGTTCGTGTCCGCCAGCCATATCCGTTCACGGCTGCGGTCACGCAGGAAAGCGACCAGTTTTCCGGACGCGGAGGAGGAAAGACCATAGGACAGGCAATCTTTCGCTCCCAGTTCAGCGACCACGCTTTCCGTGCCCGTCGGTGCCAGCGGGTTAAGTGCCTGGAGAACATGGTTGTCGGTGGTGATGGCCAGCAGGGAACCGCCGGGCTGGAGGTTGGCTAGATTCAGGACCTTCCCCCGGACCGGTATCCGCGAGATGACAGAACCGGTCTGCGCGTCAAAGAGCACGAACTGGTTGTCGGCGGAACAGGCCAGAACAAAGCTCTCCCCGCTCAGAAAGAAAGCGTCAACAGCGGCGACCTTTACAGACAGTGTATAGGTTTGCAGGATTCTCGCGGATGCCAGATCCCACAGCAGCACGGTTCCATCTTGTGATGCCGAAAGCATCCGACTTCCGTCGCTATTGTAGCGAAGCCCGCTAATGCCCTGAGCGTGACCCTTAAGGCGGGCAACTTCCGCACCGGTCTCCGCGTTCCAAACCGCCACTTCCGTTCCCTGTATTGCGGCGATGCGCGACCCATCAGGGCTGAACACCGGCATTGCACCGGTGAGCTTTAACAATCGTGTTCTGGCCGCAGGGTCCCAGAGCTGCCCTGTCCCTTCTTGTGTGGCCGTCAGCAGCCGGTCTTTTCGTGAGTTCATGACCATATGGTCTATCGGCCCGGTCTCCATGTTGAGTTCATAGGCAGGCTCGCCGCGCTGCAGGTCAAAGACATGCACCTTGCCGTCGCCCGCGCCGGCGAAAAGATAATTGCCGGTCGCGTCGAAAACCGCACAGTAGCCTTGGGCGTTGAGCGAGAAATGCTGCAGGCGTTTACCCGAGGCGGCATCCCACACGGTGACCGCGCCTTCCCAGCTTATGCCCATGTATTTGGAGCCGTCTGGACTGAAGGCGGTCTGGGTATATATCTCCGTGCCGTCCTCCAGCGTGACGAGCTTCTTTCCGGACAGGGCGTCATAAATGGACGGCGGTTCCGGGTCGGTAATCGTGCCGATGCGCGACCCGTCGGGGCTGAAGACCGCGCCGGACAGGTTTGAATTGGGGGTTTCGATGGTGTACACGTCGGGATTGGCGCGGTTCAGCAGGTAACCCCATTCCCAGCCGCGCTCTTTCTCGGCCGTTTCCCAGAGCAGGTCGGTGGCGCGTCCGAAATCTCTCTCCCTGACATGGGCCTGCGCCAGATGAACCTGGGACAGGTAGGTCTTGCGCTCCGCGACAGTGCGGGCAACGTTCTCGTCACGCCGGGCGGCCTCGGCGACCAGTCGCTGGTCATGCTCGCGGTCACGCGCCTGGAGGATGCTCAGGTAGGACGCGACACCCATCACGAGCAACAGCACGACGCAGGCCAGCGCCGTGTTAATCAGGGGGCGGTGTTTGGCGTAGTAATGGGCAAGAATCTGGCGCGGGGAGTAACGGTACGCGCGCACGAGACTGCCCTGGATGAAGCGTTCAACTTCGGCGGCCAATTCGGCCGCCGATTGATACCGGTCCGCCGCGGTCTTGTTCAGCGCCTTCTGGCAGATTACGGCCAGTTCCGGCGGCGCATCGGGCACCGTTTCCAGCACCGGAACGGGTGTCTGGTGCAGTACTTTCTCGATGATTTCCCTTGTGTTCTTGCCCGAATAGGGGGTTGTTCCGGTGAGTATTTCGTACAGCACCGCCCCCAGGGAGTAAACATCCGACCGTTCGTCGATGGCTTCAATCTTACCGGCAGCCTGTTCGGGCGGCATGTAGTGCGGGGTGCCCAGCGCGCGGCCGTACGCGGTCAGCGGCTGCGGGGACCCGCCGCCCAGTTCAAGGGATTGAAGCGCCTCCCTGATGTCTTCAACGTGGATGTCCTCGGCGTCGCGCAGCTTGGCCAGGCCCCAGTCGAGCACGACGGTTTCGCCAAACTGCCCGAGCATCACGTTTGCCGGCTTGATGTCGCGGTGGATGACGTTGCGGCTGTGCGCGTAGGCGATGGCCTGGCAAAGGCTCACAAAATTCGGGAGCAGACCAAGGCGCTCATCGAGTCCGGCACACTCACTGAGCGCGGCCGCAAAGGTTTTTCCGCGCACGAGCCGCATGGTGTAGTACAGCGTGCCGTCCTGCCGGCGGCCAAGCTCGTACACGGGAACGATCGCGGGGTGTTCAAGCTGGCTGGTGATCCGCGCCTCCTGCAGGAAACGGGCGATGAGCGCCGCCGACTGGCGTATGGGGGTCGCTTTGTCACCCCCACCGGAGGGGCCTGTCGGCATCAGTTCCTTGAGGGCAATATTGCGGCCAAGGTATTCATCCTGAACGATGAGCACCCTTCCCATGCCGCCTTTGGCGTGGCGGGAGATTAGCGTGTAGCGGCCCGGCGTCTCGCTGACGCCGGAATTCTCCCCACTGCGGCCGGTAAAATGGGAACCACCCTCCATCGGGGCGGTGTCAATGTTGTCAAGATTCTGGGAATCCAGACCGGCGCAAAAGACCTTTTCGAGATGCTCTTCGCCGCCGAACAGCCCCAGCACCCTGTCAGGGTTGCTGTCGTAGACGCAAATGGCGTCATCGACGAATTTCTCCAGAAGCGCGGCGTCCTCCCCTGCAAGATAGCCCTTGTCGACCAGACGCCGGGCCACGGGAACAGAAGCGTCGGCGGCCCATTCCGCCGAAACCTCCGCCAGTTGCGCGGGGTTTACCCCGCGCAATTGAACGGCGAGAACCCCGAAAAGTAGGTTTCTGGCCCGGTTTATATCCATTACAAATATTCCCCTCGTAATCGACCCAAGGCAGCGTCTCCGGACTTTTCAAGAACGGAACGCGGCTCTCCGGATACACTTCTTTTCGCGTCAACAACCTGTTTCATGGCCAATCATACCGATAACGGTTTTCATGACAAACCCTATCGCTCCGCTCCGACCGCCGCAACTGAAACCAATTCATGGTCTGTACTCAAAGATGCATCCTTCTATTTAGCAATAACCGCGCCAATTAAAACAAGCCACCCTTCTGTTGCGCCTAATTGTAATCGAGGAAAGAGGTTGCGACTGGAATCTCCGTTGCGAGCACGATTACTCTCTGAGCGCATGAGCACAAGTGTCCAAAAACCGGACAGCGATCTGTCCGGTTTTGAGACATCTGGGCGCTTGCGGGTGGCAGACTAGGGCCGTATCGTCCAACCCAAAGAGGTTTTCACGAGAGTCAGCGTCTGCTTTCTTGGGACCTCGACCCGCTGCATGCCCGTCGGTCCTTTCATGAGCAGGGCTACCGAGATGGGTGGGTCGACGGTAAAGGCCACCGTTCCGTCCGGGGCCGCGTTCCATTCCACACCGATCGTACCGCCGTCAGCCTTGCCCGGGATGGGAACCTTGCCGGAGGCATGGGTGAGACTGCCCGGATTCAGTGTCCAGTCAAAGCAGTTCGCACCCAGGTCAAATCTTGGAGTCAGACCCAAGACGTTTCGGGTAAGCTGCCAGGTGGGGCATCCCGCCCACTGGTGGCAGTGGCTCCAGCGGGTATCAAACACCTCGACCCAGGTGGTCCGGTCATCCTCCAGCATCCAACCCCAGCACTTGCGGTACTGGTCCAGCACGAAGTCCATTTCGCCGCGCGCGATGAGTTCGGGCATGGCATAGTGGGCAAAGTAGGGCGTGATCAACCGGGGTTGTGCGGCCTGCGGGTCGGCAAGGCGCGGCGCGCCGGAATCGTTGGGAAAGCAGTTGAGCATGTGTTTCTTGATGAAGGCGACACAGTCGTTCTCCTCATCAGCCGTGAAGAAGCCCAGGCGCAGGCCCAGCACGGCGCGGTGGTAGCCAATCTTGTCCCACTGGGGCTTGCCGTTCTCGTGCTGCGCCGCGAACCAAGCCCCCAGCAGGGCCTTCATGTCGGTGGTCTGCCGTGTGTATTCCTCCGCCCGGTCATTCTTGTCCAACGCCACGCACCACCGGATCATGTCGCGCAGGGCGGCATAATAGTGCAGGTTGACGGCCATGTCGGACTTGCCCTCATTGGGCACGTATCCCCAGTCCACAAAACCCCAGCCAAGCTCTTCGCGCAGACCCTCTTTTCCGAGGGCCTTGTGGAACGCTTCAAAGTTCTTCTCCGCGGCGGGGAACAGTTCTTCCAGCAGGCTGTGGTCGCCGGTCAGTTCCCAGTAATGAATGCAGGCACTCACCCACTGTGCGGCGTAGGTGGTCAGGAACGCGCCGCCGCCGGGGCACAGGCCGGAGATAAGGCCGTCCTTGCGGGCGCACTGGGCGCACTGCACCAATCCCCGCCGGCACAGGCGCAGGTCGGTATAGCCTGTGGCGGCAATCTCCATACCCACCGCCACCACATCGCCCGCCCACTGGCCGCGCTCGCGCGTGGGGTTGTCGATCAGGGAATCCTCGGCGCAGGCGCGGTGCGTCTCAACACCCGTCATCCAGATGCGGTCGAGCAGCGCGTCGCCGCTGTTGAAAGCGCCCTCGGGCGCTTCATAGTAGCAGCGCTCCATGTAGTCCTCGTGGACAAAATGAATAGCATCGGGCGGCGCAAGCACATGGACCTCCAGGTAACGTCCGCCCTTGGGCGCGAGCGGGAAGAATTCCTGCACGCCGCCCCGGGCAACGAAATGGTCCATATTGCACGAGTCGCTGGCGGACAGCGTGATCCAGGGTGCCACGCGGCCATGGCTGAGCGCCTCGCAGTAGGCGAACTCGACCACCGCCCCGGCCGGAAGGTCGAGCGTGAAGCGCGGACGGCCGAGGCGCACCCGGCCCAGGTCGTAGCGCCGCCATTCGCCCTGCGGGGGCAGCTTGTCGCAGACCAGGTCGCGCAGGAAGAAGCGTGCCGAGGGGTTGTCCTTTTCATAACCGTAGAGTTCGGCCAGCGGACCCTTTGCCGCCGCGGAGAGCGTGTGCCGAATGTGGCGCACCTCGGCGGTGCTCAGCGGCTTGAGTTCACCCAGCGCAATGCTCTGGGGCACGGGGGCGGCCCAGGGCGCGTCGTTATACCCGATGGTCTTCCAGTCTGAGGGCACGAGGCGCGTGTCACACCATTCAATCCAGCCAAACTGTTCGTTGACACGGCGCAGTTTCTGGGCGTAGCCGCCGAGGCGGCTGCATTTCCAGCGGACCGGGATTTCCTGACCGCCGACGGCAATGGCGCATTGGAAGAAGGGCGGCAGGTTCTCCAGCATGCGTGTGGAAACGCCTTCATGATGCACCTGTGCGGCCAGCACGTGCCTACCCATACCGAGTTTCATGTGCGCCGTCTGGCATTCGGGATGGTCGATGGGGAAACGCGCGGGGCCTTCGGTCAAGTAGTCCCCGTCCATCGACAGCACGAACCAAGAACAGCCCAGAAAGCGGAGATCGATATCGGTGTCTTTGGAAAGGTCGAAACTGCCGCGAAACGCGACGTGGTAGTCGGTCTCATCGGCTTTGACATTAGGACACCACAGAGGGCGGCCCAATGGGGGGGTGTCTGCCGCCTGGACCGCGCCCGCAAGCATCGTGCACCCGATTGCCGTGAGAAAAAAGAAGCCTCTCATGGTTTCGCCTTTCATTTTGCCAACCCATCCATACGCCACACGAACCGGTGCGCGGCGCGCGCATCGCTGGGCGCGTCCAGGGGAAGGGTATAAGTGATGTCCCAATTCTTTGCTGTTGCGTCGAAATCAGCCTGCCACCAGTCGCGCCCCACCTTGGACGATTGGTCCACCTTGGCGAGCGTTCCGTCATCGTTCTTGGTGTAGAGCGTAAAGTCGTGGTTGGCCTGCACGCCGCAGAGGGTAACCGGGGTGTATCCGACGCCGCCGGTAATGGTGAATTCGGCCTGCTCCCCCTTGTCGGCAACGATGCGCACGGGCCAGGTCTGTTCCACTTTGCCGATGGACGCCTCCACCGAGACGTTTGCTCCGACCACTTCACGGAGCGTCAGCGCCCAGGGTTCGGCGTTGGCTTTCAGCGCGGCGACCATGCTCTGGTTGGGGCCATAGTAGTCGTCCGCTTTCTGCGGCAACACGAGGAATTCGACGGTGGCCTCCACATAGTCGCCAGTTTCAAGCCGGTTCATGTCCTTTGGAGGGGACAATTCCACCAGCGCGCCGTCCCAGCCGTCTTTGGTGCCGTAAACGGAATAGCAGGGGGTGGGACAGTCTTTGCCGCCGAGTTTCGCTTTCCATTCGCGGACGATGAAGGCCTTGTCGCCCAAAGCGCCCTGGTCCCCTTCGGGGAAGGGGCGCGGGGTATCCTTGTTTATCCCGAACATTCCCACCCACGGGTATTTGCCGGTAAGCGCTTCGCCGCGTCGGCTGTAGGCGTGGCCGCCCTTCTTGGGTTCCCAGTTTTCGTCCATGCCGCTGAGTGAGCCTCGCGCGATACGCTGGAAAGAGATGTCATTGTAGTGGTCCGCGCCGAGCTGGAAGAAAGCCAGTCGGTCGATGTCGTCCACCGGCTTCGTCACGCGGTAGCGCAGTGTGTACAGCGCGCGCACATGGTCCTCCACCCGCCACGTCTGGGTGCGCACACGCGACTGGATCGCGCCGTCGGGCGTTTCGCCCGCGTAACTCACGTCGGATATCACCGGGCCGTAGCTGGCATAGAGCGTCTTTTGACGACGCAGGAACTGGCGCTTGGGCTGATCCTTGAGAAACAGCGTCAGGAAATCGCAGCCACCCACGTTGTGCGTCCAACTCCACTGCCGCTTGGCTTCCTTGCCCATGCCCCAGACCATGAGCGGACGGATGTCGTCCACCATGGAACGGGTCAGGTTCACATCGGGGTCGTAGGTGATACTTTCGCCAAAGGAGCCGATGGCCATCTCGTCCCACAACTGGTTGCCGCCGTAGCCGACCAGGCACAATTGCGCATGCGACACGGCGGGCACGCCGCCCCAGAAGCCGTAGGCCAGGTCGAATTCGAAATTCAGCGGCGCGCCCGGTGCCGCGTCCAGCATGGTCAGGCCATGGAACCAGCAGGGTGTGGTGTGCCAGTTCTTGGAGATTTGCACGGGCACGCCGAGCGGCCAACCGTCGCTGTCGCGCAGCACGGGCGACATGCCCGTGATGGGAAATCCGCCGCCCGCTTTGGCAAAACTAAAGCGGATCGTGGTCGGCGCGGATGCCGCGTTGTTCACCGCCACGCGCACCTGCTCCATCGTGTTCAGGTCGTTGTTGGCGCCGAGCAGCACCTGCCACCAGCCTTTCACCGGGTCATAGGCGGATTCCAACGGACCGGTGTAGGGTGCCAGGCCCTCGGCGTTGACGTGCAGTGCGCCGCTGACGCCCGCGGCCATCTGGCGCACCTCGCGCAGCGCCGCGCTGCGCACATCCAGCGAGGGCACCACCACGCAGGCGAAACGCTGCTCCGCAGGCGCGCGGAAGGTGAACGGGTCGCTCTCCAAAATCAGTCGGCCGTCCTCGTTGCGCCGCACATGCTGCCCCGCGCCGGGAATGCACAGCAGGGCGATGCCTTCGCCCTGTTCGTTGCGCATGAGGACCGCCCGCTCAGACTTGCCGGTGATGGGCTGCCAGGAGTCGTCGGCTCCGAGCATCTCGACGACGGGATAGGTGTCGGGCACTTTGAGCATGGCGGCAAGGACAACATCCTTGCGCTCCGAAGAGGGCAATGCCGGAATCTCGCGCCAGGCAAACTTGGCCTCCAGCGAAAGCCGATCGGGCCAGCAGTACCCGTCGACCCAGGCGCTTGCGCCCTCCAAGCCCGCGCCGGACGCCTGCCCGCCAATCTGCGTCACCGGAAACTGGAACTGCTGAAGGTACTTGCCCACATGCTGCAGCCGCATCTGGTCCGGCGTGCCCGCGCCGGAGACCATTGGAAAGGCATGGCCATTCCAGACAACCGCCAGGTCGATTTCCGCATTGGGCAGCGCGTTCAGCAGTTCGTTGCCCTGCATGGCGGCCTGGGTGGCCTTTTCCGGCAGACGCACCGGGCCCAGCCGCGTGACCCGCCCGTTCGATGCATCCACCAGCATGGCATAGCGGTTGGTCTGCACCGCGTAACGGATGACGGGGTCCTTCTCATCGCGCCGCCAGCCCTGGGGGTAATAGCCGAAGGTATAGTCATCCGCGTGGACGAGCGCCTCGGCAGGGACCGGCGCGGCAGACGCGGGGAAGGCCGTCAAAGCCCCCAGAACGACCAGAACTATGGGCAGAAAAGGACGCAAAGTCATTGCCGTCATAAGATATCTTTCCCGTGGTTGTGGCATGCGGCACAAGGAAACACAGTATACAGAATGGGACCGATGCGACAAATGGGACGAATGGGCGTGGTTGAAGCAGGCAGCTGCGCAGTCTTACAGCGGTTGACTCAAGTTCCCTCGACATCACTGTTCGATGGCATTACAATGCCATGCATGACAGGTTCTGAAAACGCAGAGGTCTTATCCACCATTGGGTCGGGTGTGGTGCTGGGGTTGTCGGCCGGGCTTTCGCCCGGGCCGCTGCAGACGCTTGTGCTGGCGCAGTCGATGCGGCATGGCACGCGCGAGGGGCTGAAGGTGGCACTGGTTCCCCTCTTCACCGATGTGCCGGTCATTCTTGTGTGCATACTGGTGCTGAAACGGTTGTCCCACTTTGGTCCGGTGCTGGGGGCGGTTTCGTTGGTGGGCACGCTCTTTGTGCTGTGGCTGGCCTGGGAGAGCTTTACAGTGCGCGGCATGGAGATGGCGGACCCGGACGTGGACCCGAAATCGTTGCGGCGCGGCGCACTGGTGAACTTTCTCAACCCAAACGTGTACGTGTTCTGGCTGACCGTGGGCAGCCCAATCATTCTCAACGCGTGGGCGAAGACACCCCTGGCCGCCGCGGGGTTTCTCGCTTGCCTGCTGGGCTGTCTGGTGGGCTGCAAGATGACGCTGGCCGTGATTGTGGGACGGTCGCGGCACCTGCTTGCCGGACGCGGCTACGTCGTGGTCATGCGTATACTCGGCGCATTGCTGATGTTGTTCGCGCTGCTAATGTTTCGAGACGGGATGCGGTTGCTCGGTATTCTGTAGGGTGTGCGGAGTTTTGCAAAGCAAAACGGAGCGCACCATTCTGGCATCCTGTTCCCGCCGATGAATCTGGGAATGCCAACATTCAACTTTGCCGGGAACAGGTGCCTGTACCCGAACTGCGACACGCCGCCGCACACGGCCACGGGTACATCCACCATTTCGGGTATCGGTTCCGGGTGCAAAGTCGGGGCGTGGGCCGAAAATGGTGGCAGTCCCCTGGTGGACATGGTGCGCTACATCCCGCTTTGCGGGATTCCGCACACCCTACTTCCCGCGAACGGCCTTGATGAGGGCTTCCATGTGCTTGAGGTAGTTCTCCAGCGCGCGACGGCCTTCGGTGGTGATCCGGTAGACGGTCTTGGGGGTGCGCCCGTCGAAGGTTTTGGTGTAGGCAATGTACTGCGCCTCCTCCAGTTTGCGCGCGTGAACGCTGAGATTGCCGTCCGTGGTCTCCAGCAGCGTCTTCAGTTCGGTGAAGGCGAGGGACTCATTGACCGCCAGCGCGCTGATTATGGCAAGACGGATGCGGTCGTGCAGCAGGCGGCCCTGCGGCTCGTCCTGTTCCGACTGGGCCATTCCCGACACGGCGCGCAGCGTCGCCGCGCTGTCCTGCGCCGACCGGGCCGTCGCTTTGTCCTGCCTGGCCATCAGCCGTCGTGCCTCCATGCTATGTATAGCCCGCTTGCGATGTGAAGGAGTCCGAACCCCGCCGCCAGAATGAGATCGGCGAAGGTCAACGTGCCGACCAGGGGGTGAAACATCGGCACGGGCGGATAGAAAGCGCACACGCCGAGGGCAATGAAGCAAAAACCGGTGACCGGCAGCACATTGACCGAGAAGGCGCCGCCCGTGACCACGCCGACGCCGTACAGCATCAGCCAAACGCCGGGCATCAGCTCATCCAGCGAACGTTCGTAACAGGCCTCCGTAAGCATGACGCCCGCCAGTATCGGCGGGAACAGGCTCAGTGCGAACTTGCGCCCCACCGCCGAGAAGAGCGGCGCGCGCTGCCGCCGTGATTTGAGGGCCATGCCCGCAAAGCCGGTCAGGCAACCGGCAAAGGCCACGGCCAGCCAGACCCAAATCCACCAGTCATCCGTGCGGCGGAGCGACGCGACATGCGCCCCGGCGAGTGCGATGCATCCCATGAGCACGGTTGCCCGGCCGGACACGGCCGTCAGCGGCGCCGACCGGGCCATGGCGTCGCGGATGAAGGACAGGTTGTCCATCGCGCGTTCGTGCAGGAACGCGACCGGCGCGGCCTCGTCGCGGGATGTATTTTCGTTCTGCGCCATGTCTCAATTCTACCCGGGGTCACTTGTATTATCAAGTACTTTGTGGTACAAAGTATATGGAGACATTTGAAATGCAAAGTACTTTGACGCTAATGGGCGATCAACGTTGCGACGGCGGTGCCGGAGCCCGGGAGCCCGGAACTGAAGCCCGCGGGGTGGTTCGCATTGGTAAACGACAACAGAAGGAGAATGTGCCATGAACACGAAGATCCATCTTGTCCGCCTCTGCATATTCGGCAACTTCGCTCTGGCCGTTGTGCTTGCCTGCTGGTTTGCCTTCTATCCGGCGGTGCGGGTTGCGCTGGACCTGCGCGACCCCGCCCTCAAGGGCGGGGATGTGCCCAAGGCGGCGTTCCGTCTCCACCGAAACCTGGCCCCAAAGCTGGAGCGCTGGGCGAAGGCGCGCGTGGCGTCCGGCCGCGCGGCGGGACTCAGCACGGAGAACATTTCCGGCACAGAGTGGCCCGTATTTGGGTCGCTGTTCTACCTCTGGTCCACCGAGGCGCTGCAGCTGGCATGGGAGAAATCGCCCGAGGGCATGGTGCCGCCGAAGGTGTATGCCCGCGGTGCGGTGGACGCGCTGACGGCGCTGGTGCTCGACCCCAGCCACGGTGGATGGGTCAGGAAGCACCGGGGGGAGCGTTACCTTGAACGCGAAAACGTGTGGTACCGCGCCATGCAGTTGTGCGCGAGCATGTCGCAGCACAACCTTACCGGGGAGACCGAGCACCTTCCCCTGCTCCGGGAAAGGACGGACGCGCTGGCGGCGGAGATCGACGCCTCGCCGCACGGCCTGCTGAACGACTATCCCGCGGAATGCTATCCCGGCGACGTGCTGGCGTCCGTCGCATGCATTCGCCGCGCCGACCTGCTGCTCGGCACGGACCACGGCGCGATGCTGGCGCGCGCGCAGCGTGGGTTTAGCGGGCATTCCGCCGATGCGGTGGGGCTTCCCGGCTACATGGCCGACACGGGCTCGGGCGAACTGATTGGTCCGGCGCGCGGCTGCTCCAATTCGTATGTGTGCTTCGTCGGACCCGAACTCTGGCCGGACCTCGCCCGACAGTGGTACGGCGCCTACGAGCAGCATTACTGGCAGTACCGCTGGGGCGCGTGGGGGTTTCGCGAATTTGCCAAAGACAGCGGCATGGGCGACTGGTATGCCGACGTGGATGCGGGGCCGTCCATCGCCGGGCACGGGATGGCCGCGTGCGCGTTCGGCCTTGCCGCCGCGCGGGCCAATGCCCGCTTTGACCACGCCTACCCGCTGGTGACGGAAATGCTGGCCATGTCCTGGCCGCTGCCAAACGGCCGGCTTGGCCTGCCCCAGCTGCTGTCCAACGCCACCGATGCTCCCTATCTGGGCGAGGAGGCCATCCTCTTCAACCTGACCCGCCCCCCTGCGCCGTCCATGAAGCCGCGTTATGGCGGAGTCATTCCGGCGATGGTGTATGGGATGCTTGCGGCTTACCTGGCCGCCGGCGTCCTCGTCGTCGCCGCGGTCACATTCGCCGCGCGCCGCGCGCTGCGTTTGCGCGTTCCCTATCCACGGGCACAGGCCGCGCTGTGGTTGGCGCTGATTGTGACCGCCGCGGCGCTGTTCCTTGTTGGACACAGCGCCTTCGGTTACCTCTGTCTTGCGGCCTCATTTGTCCTGCCCCGCGCGGTGGTGGACGAAAATCGCGCAGGAGACGAAAGCGGGGGCAGTGCCGTTTCGGCCCGTGCTGTCAACCAAAATCACCAGAACAGGGTTCAAACGGGTGTGGACTTGACTGGGGATCGTTGAGCCTCCTAGACTCGAGATTCACGGTCCGGAAGCCGTCGCACAACAGACATATTATATAATGTCGTTGGTGTGCAGTGATTTACGCCAGCGTCCCTCCACAGGAATCTATACGATGAAAATGACCCATTTGCCGCAGGCGGTGCTTATTGCAGTGTGCGCAACGCTTTGCGGTTGCGGCGGGGAAGCGCCACCGGCAACGCCTGCGCCCGCCCCCAACACGCCTGCCGCGCAGCCCCAGGACACTGTCTCCAAGGAGGAGCGCGTGGAGATTGCCGCGCAGAACGCCAATTCCTCTTTTGAAACGGAAAGCGCGGGACCGCTTGCGGGATGGTCTTTCTCGGAAGGACTGCCCGGCGGCTGGACACGGGAGAAAACCGTGGCGCGCACCGGCAGCCATGCGTTGCGGCTTGAAGGTCTGGGCAAGCCGGGCGAAGCCCGCTTCTGGTCCGACCCGCTGGTGGTGCAGACCGGGGACATGGTCGAGTTTCAAGGCTGGGTCAAGTCTGAGGGGACGGTTCAAAAAGGGCCCGCCCTCTGGGTGGAGGTCCAGCCGGAAGGGGGCGCATGGACCGTGCTGGAGCCCAAGGCAGAGGGGCCCCTGTTGCGGGAAAGGGATTTTCCCAAGCACTGGACCTGGCAGCCCCGGGGCGGCTGCCTGATCATTCCCGAAGGGGTGGTGCGTGCCCGGGTGGCCGGGGGGTGCAGTCTGGAGAACACTCCCGGCGGCGCATGGTTCATGGATGACGTGGGCCTGCGGGTTTCCTCAATAAAGCAGTACCGGAAGGAAAAGGCGGGCGCCTTCCCGACGG
>CAIJOU010000284.1 GCA_903822375.1 Candidatus Hydrogenedentota bacterium | reverse complement strand
CCCCTTCAAAGGGGGACCTAGAGTCACAGCGTTCTCCGTTATCGTGGCATGCCACGCCATCTGCGTGCGCGCGACATTGGTGCGTTCCGTGGCGCTGCGCGCCACTTCACACACCCTACTCCTTCGGCTGCGCCGGTGGCGGATTCAACGGGGCGATGCGGCCGTCGGGCGCGATGGTCACGCGCAGCATGCCTGCCTGCTCGTGAATCGGCGCACTCGGGTCACTGCCGAAAATGGTGCTCCACCAGTTGCCGTCGAAATCGCGGAAGAACATGTTGTGGCCGCCGTGGGGCACGGCGCAGTAGCGGTCGCCGTAGGGACCCATGAGGCTGTCCGACGTGGCGCTCATGCAGTGGTAGTTGCCGTCGATGAAGTCGGCGCAGCACAGGTGGTACTTGCCGTCGGCCTTGAAGATGAAGGCGCCCTCAAAGCCCACCTGCGGCGCGTTGGCAGGGGCCAGCAGTCTCGGCTCCGCCGCCAATCCGCCCATGTCGTCCTTCAGCGGCGCAATCATTCCGTTCTGCCAGACGAAATAGACCTTGCCGTCATCGTCCTGGAAGAGCGACGCGTCGATGTTGCCCGTGAGCGGACCGTCGGGCTTGACGTCTTTGTACGGCCCTTCGGGCTTGCCGCTCACGCTCTTGAGCAGGCCCGTGCCCTCGTAGTTCATGCAGTAGGTCAGCCAGAAGGTCCCCTTGAGATAATGGATCTCGGGCGCCCAGAGCGCGCGCTTGCCGTCGCGCGCCTTCTGCCACGTGGTGTCCTTGTCGAAGGACCACACCAACCCCTGCGGCTCCCAAGTCTTCAGGTCTTTCGATTTCCACAGGCGGATGCCCTCGTTGGTCTGCCACCACGTCGGCGCGCCGGTCGTGCCGACGAGGTAATACTCGCCGTTCACCGCGCACACGCTCGGGTCGCGCAGCGGCATGTCGAAGAGCGGCGTCACGGCCGGCAGCAGTTCCTGCGCGGCGACCCACGACGATTTCAGTTCGCGCGTGTCGAGCGACACGATGTACGGCATGCCGCCGTCGGCCTCCAGCGCCAGATCATGCCGGTCGCGCGCGGGCAGGAAGCACGAGGACATCGACACCAGCCCGTCCTGCGCGTAAATCTCCAGCGTGGTTCGGTCGGCCAGCACGCGCAGCGTGAGGCGGCCGTTGATCAGTTTCACCGGCGCCGCTTTGCCGAGTGCGCTCAGTTTCCCGCCGTCGGCGGTCCAGACAATCTTCTCGCCGCGCACGCTGAGCGTGACGCTTTTGGCGCCGCGCGGTTCGATGATCACATTGATGTCGAAAAGTTCGCCCGCGATGCCGTCCATCGGGTTCTTGCCGGGCGCGAGATACTCCTCGCGCAGTCCGTGTGTGCGGTGGTAAAGGCCTTCAATCTCGCGCACGGGCATGCGGAAGATGCGCAGCCCGTCGGGCGTCTTGCGCAGGGTCAGTTCGCAGGGGAAACTCATCTGCTGGTTGAACGGCATTTGCGGATAGGCGCCGCCGTTCATCCACGCGATGTGGATGCGCCGCCCGTCCGAACCGGGGATGTCGTTGTAGGACTGGCCGGCGTAGAAGTTCGCGCCGTAGTCGCCGTGGATCACGTCCGTCTCGGGCGTGAACGCGGTGCCGTCGAAACGGCCCAGGCGGTAGCGGTCATTGGCATTGCTGAAGACCCAGCGCGTGTCATTCCTGTTGCCGTCCACGGGCAGTTCGAAAAAGTCGGGACACTCGCCGCAGCCCGGCATGGAAACATCGCACAGCTTCTTCCACTGCTTGAGGTTGGGCGATCCGAAGATCGCAAAGTCGCTCTTGTCGAGATAGAGTGCCATGACCCACTGCTTCGACGGTGCGTGCCAGAAGATGCGCGGGTCGCGGTTGCCGCCGATGATGTGCTCCAGCACCGGGTTCTCGGGCAGCCGTTTCCAGGTGCGGCCCCGGTCATTGCTGTAGGCGAGGCACTGCGTGAATTTGGGCCCGTTCGGCTTCTCCGGCACCGGCGCGCCGGTGTACAGCGCGACCAGCGTCTTCTCGTCGCCCACCTGAAGACCCGCGCTGTTCTCCCAGTCCACGGCGGCGCTGCCGGAGAAGCAGGTGCCGTGCTCGTCGGGGAGCATGGCGATGGGCAGTTCCTCCCAGTGCACCAGGTCGCGGCTGATGGCGTGGCCCCAGCTCATGTTGCCCCAGTTGATGCCCCACGGGTTGTGCTGGAAGAACAGGTGGTATTCGCCCTTGTAGAACACCAGGCCGTTCGGGTCGTTCGTCCAGTTGCGGCGCGGCGAGAAATGAAACTGCGGCCGCCAGGTCTCGTTATACGCCTCGTCCGTCACCACGGGCAGCGCCTTCTGCGTGTCCGAAAGCATAATCTGGTCCACGGCAATGTGCCCCCATCCGCCCTCGCGGTTGTCGACGACTTCGATGCGCGCCGTCTTGCCCTGCAGCGCGGCCACGTCCCAACTCACCCAGTCCAGCCGCTCGCTGTTCGAGCCTGTGGCCGTGCGCGCCACGGTGCCGTCCACCAGCAGGTTGACGCAGGCCTCGCCCGAAAAAGCGCCGCCGCCCACGAGCATATTGATCCACGGCTTGTCGAGGGTAAACTCGGGTGACGTGAGCTTGCCCTTCGTGTTGTCGCCGCCGTTGAAGGAACTGGCCAGCCCCGATCCCTCAAACCCGCTCACATCCATCTGGTTCGGCAGCGTGCCCTTGGCCGGTGCCGTGCCGAAGGCCCTGCCCTCGACGGTCCAGCCGGCATAGTCGGCGCCCTCGAAATCCGCAATCACCCGGTCCTCCGCCGCGGCAAGACCCGCCGCAAGGAGCACCAAACACAAGAGCATTCTGAACGACATGGGCTGCATCTCCATCGTGTTGTACAAGGTCACGGCCAACCATCATCCCGTTTGAGGCAATGCCGGTGCAAGTGTTTACTGGGAGCGCCGGCGTCCCGCCGGCTGT
>CAIJOU010000283.1 GCA_903822375.1 Candidatus Hydrogenedentota bacterium | reverse complement strand
GCCGCTGATGGGCGGCGTGGCCATCTTCTGCACCTTCTATTTCATGGTGCTGGCCTATTTCGTCACGGCCTTTTTTTCCCATGAACTGGGCATGAAACATGTTGAGCGCGAACTGCTCGGCTTCCTTGGCGACGACGGCGGGCTGAAGATGACCGGCATCCTGCTGGGCGGGCTGAGGATCTTTGCGCTCGGGGTGGTGGACGACCTGCATGTGCTCAAGCCCCGATGGAAACTGCTGGGGCAGATTGTCAGTGCGGGCACGGTGGTCGCCTTCGGCATGCGCGCCAAGATATTCATTTTCAACGACCCATGGTCGTCGTCCGTTGTGACCATGTTCTGGCTGGTCCTGATCATCAACAGCATGAACCTGCTGGACAACATGGACGGGCTGAGCGCCGGTGTGTCCATCATTGCGGCGATCACCTATTTCCTCTGCATTCAGCCCATTGAGGACGAGAAGATGGTGCGGCTGCTGCTCCTGATTTTCGCCGGCTCCGTGGCCGGGTTCCTCTGGCACAACCGCCCGCCGGCCCGCATTTTCATGGGCGACTGCGGCGCCATGTTCAACGGGTATTTCCTCGGCACGGTGGCCCTCGTGGGCACCTTCCACGTCGAGTCGTCCCATGTCGGTTCGCGCATTGCCGTGGCGGCGCCGCTGCTGGCGCTCAGCGTTCCCCTGTTCGACACGTTCAGCGTCATTTACATCCGCTGGCGCAACGGCGACTCCATTTTTCTCGGCGATAAACGGCATTTCTCGCACCGGCTGGTGGCGTTGGGCATGTCCAAGCCGCTGGCTGTGGGTTTCATTCTGCTGGTGGGGACGCTGGTCGGCATGAATGGCGCCCTGCTGCCGAAGTTGGACACCTGGGGCACGATTATCGTGCTGGCCCAGACCGGAGGTCTGTTCATGCTGATAGTGCTGCTGATGTGGGTGGGCAGAAACGGGGGGGGACAACCATGAGCAAGACAAGAGTCAGCCGAAAAAGGGCCCATGAGCTGGAAGCGGCGCCGCCGCCCGCATGGCCCGACGATTTTGCCTCGCCCCGCACCGCCATGGTCATGGCGGCCTGTTGTGCGGCGCTCGGCTTCATTGTGTTTGTCGCGGCGCTGCTGGGGGCGCTGGGCGCCGTCAAGATCCTCCTCGCCTCGATAATGGGAATGTACAACCCCGCCATGGTGTCCGAATCCAACTTCGATCTGGCCACCGTCGTGTGGGGTTTGGGGGCGATCATCCTGGGCGGCATCGTTCATCCAAGCGTCGGCATCGCGGTACTGGTACTTTTCCGGCCCTGGATCGACGGCTACACCTTCCCCACGGACAACCTCTATTTTGTTGCCGGCGTCTTCGTGCTGACGGCGTTCTGGGCGGTGCGTGTCGCCCTGCGCGGCGGGCGCGTCCGCGGGTTGGCCTTTGCCGCGCCTTTGGCACTGTGGCTGCTCGTTGCCCTGGCGGGACTGTACAGCACCTGGGAATTCGACAGCACCTGCCGCCAGGTGCTGCTTTGGTTCTCCTACCTGATGCTTTTCGTGCTCACCGTCAACAGCGCCACCAGCCGCGTGTCCGTGGGCGTCATGCTGGGCGGCGCATGCGTCGCCATGGGACTGGAGGGGCTGTTCGCCATCCTGCATTATGAGTTCCTGCTGCCGTTCCTGCGCGAAATCATCAAGGAACCGGGCGTGCTGCAACAGTATTTTGGCACCGACACCGTGACTCCGGAACTTGCGCGGCGTTTTGCCATCAACCGCGCCTTCGGTTCCGTGCTGTTTCCTAACAGCCTGGCGGCATACCTGCTGCTGGGAACGCCCGTTGTCGCGGCCGGTGCATGGTTGGCCTGGGGACGACTGTTTGAGACGGCCGCCGAAAACAGGCCGTCCTCGCCCCGCGCCTCCTCCTTCGCCGCGCTGGGCGGCTGGATTGTTTCCACGGCGTTGGTCATGTTTGCCTGCCATTTCCCGGCCGTGTACCGCGACGCAAAGGCGGGCACGCCGTGGTATTTCCAACTCCAGGCGATATTTGCCTTTGCGGCTGTTGTGGGTTTGGCCCCGGCGGCATGGGTTTACTATCTGTCGCTGCGGCGCGGGCTGTTGCAGTGCGGACGCACCCTGGCGGCCTGGGGGCTGACCGGCGCGTTGGCGTTGACGGTGATTTCGCTTATCCTCACCTACTCGCGCGGCGGGTGGCTGGCGTTGGCGGCGGCCTGTGTGTGGACGGTGTTGCTGCTGTGGCAAGGTCCGGCGCTTCGGGCGCGGCTGGGCCGCCTGCTTCCGGCACTGGCGGCGACGGTTCTGGTTGCGGGTCTGGTTTGGGGCGGGTCGCGGGCGGTCATGTCCGACACCGCATGGGCGCAGCAGGCCAAGCCCGGAGCGGCCGCTCCGGCCGCAAAACCGGACGAAGGTCCGCGCAGCACCAAGGTGACCCAGGAAGGCAAGGCCGTCGAGGCAAAAGACCTCATGGACCCGGCGTCTTTCCGGATTCGGCTGACGTACTGGCGGGTGGCCCTGTCGATGGCGCGGCACAACCTGCTGACGGGGGTGGGGCTGGGCAATTTTGCCGTCGCCTACGCGCACTATCAGTATCTGGGCGCCGGCGATGTGCGTGAGGCGCATTCGGGATATCTTCAGGCCCTCTGCGAGACCGGGATTCCGGGCGGGGTACTGTTTGTCCTGTTCTGGGCGGCCCTTGTGATCGGCGGCGCGCTGAACGTGCTGCGCGCCCCCGACGGCAGAACCCGGCTTTGGCTGATTGGCCTGCACGCGGGGCTGGTGGCCTTCTGCCTGCATGCCGCCATAGACATCAACTTTTCCCATCCTTCGCTGGTCATGACCGCGATGGTGGTGGCCGGACTGGGCCTCGGTTGGCGCGGGTCGGAAACGCCTAATCCCGGCCCCGCCGGCGGGGGAAAGACCGCTTACCGCCTGCTGGCGGCCGGCACGCTGGTGCTGCTTGCGCTGGCGGGCGGCATGGTGACCCGCATTTGGCTTCAGGAGGTGGCCCTGAGCCGGCTTGCCTTTGCCAACACTTCGAAAGATCAGGAAGTCTACAGGCGTTTTGGCACGGCCCGGTTCTTCGTCGATGATCTGCGCAGATACATCACGGCAATGGAAAACGGCAACCCGCCCAAGAAGGCCCCGCAAGTGTCCTTCCGCGAGGCGCTGAACACAAATCCAGACCCGAAACGGTGGACCCAATTGGCCGATTTCTTCGTGCCCGACCCGGAGAGCCCGCAGGGATACCGCCGACTGAAAGCGGGAGATCCCATTCCTTTGGACAGCGTCATGATGCTGCGCAAGCTGTATAGGGCCCGTTGGGTGGCCGTCGACGGCCTTTCGGGGTGGCTGGCTGAAATGGAGGCCCAAGACAGCCGATTTCCGCACAGTCCCGAACTGGCCATGCACATCGCCCGGCTGTGTGAACTGCTGGCAAAGGGCACTTTGCCCGTCACCTACTCCGCCCAGCAGAGGCTCTGGACCATGGGCTATTATGACTGGGCGCGAACCGCGATGGAGCGCAGCCCGCACAGCGCCGAGATGCATGAGTTCTATGCAAACGTGATGGCCGGACGGGCGCTCTATGATTCCCCGTACGAGCCCATTCCCGTGATGGAAACCGCCGTCGCCCACGCAAAAACCGCCGTCGAATACAGTCCGCTCACGCCCTCTTACCGGTATACCCTGAGCTGGGCACTTGAGCAGCTGGCCAACCTTCAGCGGCAGGCGGGCGACACGGCCAAGGCCGATGCGCTGGCCCAAGAGTCTGCCCAGGCCAAGCAGGAGGCGCAGGACCTTCAGACCCGCCGATGGAAGCTCGGCATTGACTATTAGGAACCGGCCCCACATGGAAACCCGTATAACGGCACTGCGCAGGCGTCTTGCGGAACGCGGCGCCGACGCCTTCTTCAGCCTCGACCCGGCCGCCAACGCCTATCTCACGGGTTTTCGCGGCACCACCTCCGCCGTTCTCGTGACAGCCGGGAGTGCCGTGCTGCTCTGTGATTTCCGCTACACCGAACAGGCGCAACGGCAGGCTTCCGGTTGCGAAGTGGTCGAAATCACCGGCACCATGGAGGGGCGCGTCGGCGAATGGCTGGTCAAACTGGGCAGCCGCTCCGCCGTCTTCGAGCCGGAGCGCGTCACCTTCAGCCAGCACGGGGCCGTCCATGCCGCCGCGCCGGGCATTGCCCTGGCGGCCGCGCCCGGGCTCGTCGAGGAGCTGCGTCAAATTAAGGATGCGGGCGAAATCGCCAAGATTCGCACGGCCTGCCAAATCGCGGAATCGGCGCTGGCCGACGTGGTGGACGGGCTTCGGGCGGGTGTGACCGAGCGCGAGACGGCCGCGTTGCTGGAGCATGAATTCAAACGGCGCGGCGCGCAGCGGGCCTCGTTTGACACCATCGCGCTGTTCGGTCCGCGCAGTTCGCTGCCCCACGGCGAACCGACCGACAAGCCGCTCGAACAGGGTGATATCGTGCTCATCGACTGCGGCTGCGTGGTGGACGGATACTGCTCCGACTTGACTAGAACCTTCTTTTACGGTAGGATCCCCGGCGCTTGGGCGGAAGAGATCTATCTTTGCGTCCAGCAGGCGCAGCAGGCGGCCCTGGCCGCCCTGCGAGCGGGTGTGACGGCGTCCGGTGTGGACGCGGCCGCCCGGGGTCTCATCGCGCGCGCCGGGTATGGAGCCCGGTTTGGCCATGGCACCGGCCACAGCGTTGGAATCGAGGTCCACGAGAATCCCCGGTTGAACGCGCTGTCCAAGGCGGTGCTTGCCGCCGGGATGGCCGTGACCGTGGAGCCGGGCATTTACCTGCCCGGCCAGGGCGGCGTTCGGATCGAAGACCTCGCGGTGGTGACCGGTGACGGATGTGACGTTCTTACAGCAGGCATTTCAAAAGACTTACAGGTGATCGGAAAATGATTTCAACGGCAGACTTCAGAAACGGCGTGGTGGTGGAAATGGACGGCAACCTGATGGAAATCGTGGAATTCCAGCATGTGAAGCCGGGCAAGGGCGGCGCCTTCGTGCGCACCAAGTTCAAGAACGTGCTCACCGGCCGCGTGCTGGAGCAGACCTACCGCTCCGGTGAAAAGTTCGAGGAGGCCCGCATCGAGGAGCGGCCCTGGCAGTACCTCTACAACGACGGCGACCTGTTTCACTTCATGGACAATGAGACCTTCGAGCAGCTTGCCGTCAGCCCCAAGGTCATCGGCGACGCCGCCAAGTGGATGAAGGAAAACAACAACGTCACGCTCGTGTTCCACCGCGACAACGTGATCAACGTCAAGTTGCCGGCGCATGTCGTGTTTGTGATTACCAAGTCCGACCCGGGCATCCAGGGCGACCGCTCCTCGGGCGCCACCAAGCCCGCCACGCTGGAAACGGGCGCCAACATCCAGGTTCCGCTGTTCATCAACGAGGGCGACAGTGTGAAGGTGGACACCCGCACCGGGGCCTACGTCGAACGCGTCTGAGTTGAGCTCCTTCAGCGGACCAACAACGTAAAGAGACTCTTCATGCCTGTCTGAAGCCTTTCAGGCAGGCATGAGTCTATTTCAGGCGCTCCCTTGAGAGTGGTATACTGGCCGTGGTCCGACAGGCAGCCGTGATTTGCCGTTTATTGCAGCCGGGGAATTGCGCTATGGGCTCGAAGCAAGCGGGAGGTCGGCAGTGAATAAGAAGAAACTGCGCATCTTGGAGTTCCTGGTAATCCTCCTCGTCATTATTGTGGGCGGCTTTCTTGTGCTCAACGCCGTCGCGAGCGCGTGGGGCCGTGCAAGAGAAGCCAAGAACCGGGAAATCTGCGCCCTCCACTTGAAACATTGGGCCAGCGTGCTGGCTATGTACGCGGACGAATCGAATGAAGGATTTTATCCGCCCATCCAAGCGACGCCGACGATCAGTTTTGAGTTGGACTTGAACAACCTATACCCGCAATATGTAAGTGATCTCTCCAGTGTTGCCTGTCCTTCCGACATCAAACCTCCGCCTCCGTCTCTGGACCTCAAGCCCCTTTCACCCGACGCGCGACGCAGGGTACTGGCAGGACTGAGCCACAGCTACTCCTATCTTGGCTGGGCATTTGACCGCTTGGAGGATGTGCCGGAACAGTGCCTTCCCCTAGACAAGCTTCCACCGGCACTGGCCGCCGCGTGGAATAGGCTGGGCGGCAACCTGAAGCCTCCGATTGAGCCATGGAAAGAACGTGGTGTTTGTAGGCAAATGGCACTCACGGCGGAACAAGTTCTTCAGAGCGGGGATTCGGCAAAGGCGGATGTGCGGCTCGATGTGTCCGACGGGAATCGCGGTGCCGGCATTGTGCATCGGCTTAGAAAGGGTGTCGAACGCATACTTGCCGCCGATGCTGGCACCACGCCGGAGGAACCAGCAAGAATTGCCGCCGGTATTCCGGTAATGCTGGACACATTTCTCAACACTCCAACAGCGGTTATGTTCATGCACCTGCCCGGCGGTTCAAATGTGCTGTTTCTTGACGGGCACGTGGCATTCTGCAAATATCCCGGCCCCGGCCCTGTGAATCGCTCTGTGGGAAGTTTCCTAGAAATGCTTGACATGATCAAATGGTGCACCCCGTGACCGTACGAACCCACAATCAGGACTCCTTTACGCGCCGCGATTTCCTTGCGGTGAGTGCTCTAACTTTTGGCGCTGCGACGCTCGGGCGTGCGGCGGAAGACCCCGACGCAAAACTTCTGGCGCGGGTGCGCACGCCCAAGAAGCATCCCGAACTGGTTCTGGCGCCTTCCTATGAGGCAGGCGCGTATGACGCGCTGGCAATTGACTGCCCGTTTGCGTTCTTCCACGAAGGGCGGTATCACCTCGTCCATATCGGCTTTGACGGCACGGGCTACCGCACCGGCCTGGCCACATCCGAAGATCTGATTCACTGGAAGAAGGAAGGAATCATTCTCGACCGGGGTCCGGCGGGTTCGGTCACGGAATTCAATGCGGCGCTTACTTGGATTATGCGCGACAACGACCTGTATGGACCGGGCACGCTGAAGAAGGTGCAGGGGCGCTATCTGGGCACCTACCACGCCTATCCCAAACCCGGCTACGAAACGGGCGCGGCCGTCATCGGCCTGTGCTGGAGCGACGACCTGCGCCATTGGTCGCTCGAGCCACCCTGCCTGCGCGCCTCCGATGAAGGCGCGGGCGCATGGGAGCGCGGCGGACTCTACAAGTCCTGCATCGTCGAACAGGACGGCACGTTCTATCTTTTCTACAACGCCAAGACCTCGGGCGAGCCGTGGAAAGAGCAGACCGGCATGGCGGTTTCGACGGACCTCAAGACGTGGAAACGCTTTGAGGGCAATCCCGTTATTCGCGTGGGACCGAAGGGCGCTTTTGACGATATCTTCTGCAGCGACCCCGGCGTGGTGCGGGTGGACGGCGTTTGGACCATGTTCTTCTACACACTCGGCAGCGACGGACGCGCCCGCGATTCCGTCGCGTTTTCCGATGACCTCCGGCATTGGCGCAAGTCCAGCGAGATCCTCATCGACGTGGGTCCGGCGGGCAGCGTCGATTCCCGCTACGCCCACAAGCCCTCTGTCATTACGCGCGACGGCAGGCTGTACCACTTCTACTGTGCCGTATCGCCCATGCCCGCGCGCAGCGTGGGCAAGAACAGCACGAACGAGTCCCGGGGCATCGGGCTGGCCACATCGTAACGAGCGGCGTAATCTGAGCTGACGTGGTTTTTGGTCCCTCCTGGGAGGGGGGTGGCCCGAAGGGCCGGGGGGTGTATGCCCCATGCACGGATCTGGAATTTCACTGCTCCGTGAATTGTGCCTCCGTGGAGGACATACACCCCCCGCTCCGCCTGCGGCGGTGCCGCCCCCCTCAAGGGGGGACCGGAGATGGCGCGGTAGCCAGCCCGTGCCAGCAACACAGCTGCACGTCAGTCAATTGAAACTAGGCGCCGTGTCCGAAGACAGCAGAATCATGCTCTCGCCTATGGTGACGACCACCGCTCCGGTGTCCGCAGAGCCAACCAATTCGTCCCGTTCGCCCATGAGGGTGGTGCGTGTGACCTTTGCGTCTTTTCCAAACTTCAGCGTGACGGCCCCGCCGTGTGCGGCGTCGATACTCCAGAGCGCGGTCATGAAGCCCTCCGGCGTCTTGAAGACAATTCCATATTGGTCCGTGCCCAGAGACAGCGCGTCCTCGTATTGGGCGCGGCCCAGTGCGGCGGTGATGGTGTGGTACGCAACATAGGCCGGGCGCGGCGACAAGTCGGGACGGAGCAGTCCGGCAGGATTGTAAAGCGGGGGCGTGGTCGGGTCGGGCCAGGAATAGCCGGGAAACCAGAACATCTTTTTCAGACCCAGTGAGAAACCGAGCACATGGGTGCGCGCGAGCCATTGCGCCTGTTTCGTCTCGCCGACGCCGAGCCATTCGGTGCCCCAGTTGTCGGCCATGCAGGCGAACTCCGTGTCCCAAACCTCGGCGTCCGGCTTGTGCGTGTTCCGCCAGGCGATCACGTCGCGGTACACCTTGAGGTAGTTCGTACGCTCCGGAAAGTCTTTGTTGTTGAGCCAGTAGTTGTGAATCGCAAGGATGTCCCAGAAGGGCGTCGCGCCCGCCGCGTCCACCTCGTTGAAAAACGGGAGTACATCAAGCGCGGGATTGGCCGCCGCCTCAATGATGATCTTGAGATCGGGCTTGACGCGTCTGGCGGCCTGCGAAGCGTGGATGACCAACTGGGCATAGTCGGCGCGGCTGCCCTGCCAGTAGCCGCAGTTCGGCTCGTTCCAGATGCGCAGGTAAACGAGCCAGTCCTGGTTGCGCTTCACGAAGTCTGTGACGAAACGCTCCCAGACCTTCCAGTCCCGCGGCGGATAGGCCCAGTAGTTTTCCTTGTCCGGCTGGGATGACGCCCATTTGGGCACGCCAAAGAGGTGCGGGATGGGGACGACGCCGGCGGCCAGCGCCTTCTTGAACCACTGCCCGTAGAAGTCCCAGTCGCAGTTGCCCTCGGAAATCTCGATGCGCGACCACCAGGTGTCCACTGTGCCCCAGCGCGCGCCCATCCGCGCCATGTCCGTGTAGAAGCCCTTGGGAACGATGTCGGCCAGCATGACCGTGTTGCCGATGGTGTAGGTGCCGAAAGGCGAGTCCTTGGGAACGTCGATGCCGCGCGCGAGCACGGCAATCGACCAGACGGTCTTTCGGTCGAGTACCACGGCTTCGCCGTTCTTCACGGTGACATCGACGCTGAAATAGCCGATGCCCGGCGCGGCCGGAAACAGCGTGACCAGCCGATCGTCGCCAGGCGGCACGGAGACGGGCTTGACCACAGTGCCGGCGATGCGTCCCTGGAAATCAGTCAGTGCAACGCTCAGCGTGCCGTCCAGCGGCGACGGTACCGCGTTGTAGAGCCGGAGTTGAAGTTCGGCGCTATCGCCCACGGACAGCACCCTCGAACTGGCGTCGAGCGCCGTCACGGTCACGTCGGCGTGGACGGCGACCGCGGAAACGAAGATCAAGAACGCCACTGCGTAGGTGCCGAAAAAGAGTTTCATCCGCCGTAAACTCCAAGGTCTTGCATAAGCATGAAGGCTGATATAAGCGCCGGTTGAAATCGTCATCCCGCGAAGGCGGGGTCCAGATTCCCGCGTATTGACAAGTGCTTGAAAACTGGATTCCCGCTATCACGGAAATGACGGACACAGCATGTGCTCCACGACAAAGAGGGACTTCCCGAGAGACTCGCCATTCCAAATGATTCTATATCTTCCCGAACTCCCCCGCCAGCAGCGCGCGCTTGCAGTCGATGTAATAGCGCCAGTTATCCCACGAGATGTCGGGCGGGGCGGCATGGTCGAGGGTGGGAATGAACCCACCCTCCTCAATGAGCGGGATGAACTCGCGCAGGTGCGCGCGAATGGCCTCCGGGCCTTTGGCGATTTCGCGCTTGTCGATGCCACCCCAGATGCGCAGGTCTTTGCCGAAGCGGCGGCGCCATTCCATGGGGTCCACGTTGGACGCGCGCTCGACGGGCCAGATCGTGTCGACGCCCGCGTCCATGAGCAGGGGGATGAGCACGGTCGGGTCGCCGTCACTGTCGACGGCGAAATAACGGCAGCCGTGGCCGCGGAAGAATTCGACCATGCGCTTGAGCCGGGGAAAGATGAACTCGCGGAACAGGTCCGGCCCCAGCAGCGGGCCGGACTTCATGGCGAAGTCCTCGTTGAGCGTGAAGTAGTCGATATCGACCTTCTCCAGCACGGGGCGGGCAGTCTCGATGATCAGATCGGCGAAGGTCTCCATCATGTCGTGGACCAGGTCGGGATACAGAAAGAAGGCCAGGGAAAGGTTTTCGGTGCCCATAAACTCGCGGGCACGCCAATAGAAGCCGTTGGCGGCGCAGTTGTGGCCGAGGACGAGCGGGCAGTCGCGCCGCTTCCAGCGGGTGATTTGTGCGTCCAGATCAACCGGGTAGCGCTCCGGCAGTGCGGGCCTCAGACGGCGCTTGATGTCGGGCCAGTCGTCCGGGCTCTCGACGGGATGGCGGAGATGCTGGTCCATCGACATGCGCATGCCGTCCACCGTGCCCGCCTTGAGCGCGCGGGTGACAATGCCGTGGCCGTCGCGGCGGATTTCATATTCGTCCGTTTCTTCCATCAGTTCCGGCTCAAAGGGCGGAATGAAGTCGAAATTGACCGAAATGTATTCGCGGCGGTCCAGTCCAAAAGCGTCCTCATGCTCAAACCAGTTCCAGTGCAGCCCGGCGACGGCTTCGGGCGCCTCGCCGCGCCAGCGCGCGGCCGTCTGCGCCCACGCGCAAAGTTCGTGGTTGGGCCGCCGGTCTGAGCCGCGGTATTCCATGCAGTCATCGAAGCGTTCCAGGTCGGTCTTGGCCATATCCCTCCTGCTGTCAGGGTTTTAATGGAATTTCTCCGCGAACCCGCACGTTTATGCGCTATGATACGCAAAACACAACCTGCCGCGCATGAATGCGGCCTTCCAGGAGAAAGGGAGTAGCCATGGATACCTTCGCCGCCATTGAGGGGCGCCGCGCCGTCAAGCTCTACGACCCAAACCACAAGCTGACTGCCGAAGAGGAGCAGAAACTGTTTTCGCTGGCGACGCTCGCGCCGACGGCGTTCAACATTCAGAACTGGCGCTTCGTGATACTGCGCAACCCCGAACTGCGGCAGAAGGTCCGCGAGGTGGCATGGGGGCAGGCGCAGGTAACGGACGCGTCGCTGCTGATCGTGATGTGCGCCGACCTGAAGGCGTGGGAGAAGGACCCGGCCCGCTATTGGCGCAATGCGCCGCCCGAGGTTCAGGCCTTCATGGTGCCGGCCATTGGCCAGTATTACCGCGGCCGTGACCAGGTCGCGCGCGACGAGGCCATGCGCTCCTGCGGCATCGCCGCCCAGACCATCATGCTTGCCGCCAAGGCCATGGGCTACGAGTCCTGCCCCCATGGACGGCTTCGACTTTGACGCCGTGGGCAAGCTCATCAACCTGCCCGACGACCACGCCGTGGCCATGTTCGTTGCCGTCGGGAAGCCGCTCGAACCAGCCCGCCCGCGCGGCGGCCAGTTGGCGCTGGAGCAGGTGGTCATCGAGAACGGCTTCGAATAGGCGTCGAATGCGGTAAGTCCGGTCGAAGATGCCTGAACGGCACCCCACAAAAGAGAAAACAGCCCGTTCCGTCAAGAATATACAGCCACAATTTTCGAGTTACTTCAGCCCAACATCCGGACCTTGGCACAACATATTGTATTTTTTTCGATTATCGTGCTACAGTATGTTGATGTTAAGACAAGATGGCCGCACTATCTAGTGTGACCACCAACCAAGGAGTTGGTCGTTGACTGGTTGGTTGAGAAGGCGAATCTGGATCCTGGCCTTCCTGGTGGCCGGGCTGGCACCGGCGGCGGGGGCGCAGGGCGGGATCCGGTGCGAATTGGAGCCCGGGGTTTCCGCCGTGCTGCGCGCGGGCCGCATCCTATTTCTGGAGGCGCAACTTCCCCCGGGCAATGCCGCGCGGGGTGTTCTGTCCCGGTATCTCGCCTCAACGGACGACTGGCGGCTCTACAAAGACCGCACGGCCGTGGCCATTCCCTTCAGCAAACTGAACCCCAAGGCGCAGCGCGCGACGCTTGAGGCGGTGTTTCCGCAGGATTATGTGGACGTCTTCGGCTGGTGGCACACGGTCACCTATGACGGCGCGGACGGAACCGAATCGACGCTGCTGCTGGCGGAATGGCTGACAGGCAATCCGGGAAACAGCCGCGAAATACGGGTTAAAGACGCCCAAGGGCCGCCCGTAGAACCGCTCGTAAAGGGACAGCGCCTGCTGGTGCCCATGCGTCTGCTGGACCCGGCCATGAAAACACCCACGCAGACGCCCACGAACACAACACCCACGCCGCTTTCCACTCCCGCCGACCCGGTGGAGGTCACGGGCAGCGTCAAGGAGGCGCCGATCAGCCCCGAGGTGTCGGGCCTGCGCTACGGTTCGGACGCCGAGGGCAAATACGCCGAATACCGCCTGCACAAGGGTGAGACGATCTATTCCGGCGTGGTGGGCCGCTTCACGGACTACAGCGGCCACGTGGAGGTGCAGGGCGCCTGCGAGGTCATCCAGCAGCGCAGCGGCATCAAGAACGAGCGGAAGATATGCGCGGGCCAGCGCATCCGCATCCCCCTGGAAATGCTTGCCGACCGTTACCAGCCGCAGGGCACGGAAGAGCGCAAGGAATACGATGAGGTGCAGGCGGAGACGCGCCGCCTTGCGGGCGACAAGAACAGCACGAAAGACCTTGAGGGTGTCGCCGTCATTCTCGATCCCGGCCACGGCGGCCGGGATACGGGCGCGCCGCCGGTGGGGGGGGTCTATGAATACGCGGTAAACTACGACATTGCCTGCCGCATCAAGAGCCTGCTCGAAACTAAGACGCGGGCCAGGGTGTTCATGACGATGAAGGACCTGGACCGCGGCTTTGCCGTCAGCAATGCGCACAGCTTTTCAGAGGACGGCAACAAGGTGGTGCAGACCACGCCGCCCTACTACAACGACGACGCCAAGGTTTCGGCCAACCTGCGCTGGTACCTGGCCAACGACATCTACAAACACGAGCGCGCCGCGGGCGTGGGCGAGCGCAACGTGCTGTTCACGTCCATTCACTGCGACGCGCTGCACCGCGAAATGCAGGGAACCATGGTGTACGTGCCCGGCGCGGCGCACCGCCGCGAAAGCGAAACCCCCAACGGCCACGACTACAGCCAGTACGCCGAGGCGCGCGGGGCGCGGGCCTCCTCCTGCACCGACGCGCAGGCGCTGCGCGACGAGGCCATGTCGCGGGTGTTTGCGGAAACACTGGTCGGCGCGCTGCGCGCGCACAAGCCGACCGTGCAGGTGCATGATTCGGGCGACCCGGTCCGCAACGTGATCCGCCAGAAAGGCGGCAAGGCCTACGTGCCCACCGTGCTGCGCAACAACTGCGTGCCGACAAAGGTGCTCATCGAGACGGCGAACATGAACAACGCCGAGGACCGCGCCAACCTCGCCGATCCGAAATGGCGCCAGTCATTTGCCGAGGCCTATGTCGACGCGCTGCGCCGCCATTACGGATCCTGCCCGCCGTACTGCGAATAGTCAGGACCACGCGCGCTATTCGGCGAAGCCAACCAGCGCGCGGATTACGCCTGCGATATACAAAGACAGGAACATGACAAAGGCCCACGCGGGGAAGAACAGCATGACCAGCACGTCCTGTCTCCCCGGCCAGCGCTTGCTGAAGCCAAGCCAGAGAAACAGAATCAGAACGGCAATGAAACCGACCGCCATTACGGTCGATTCTATCAACATGTTTTCCTCCCTTATCCGGCAGGCGACCCCGCCACCGACACCTCCACAAAGCGGGTCTCGCCGGGCGGCACCACCACGGTGAGGACCGCGTCTGCCGTGAATTCCTGGCCGGTGCACCATTCGCGGGCCTTGGTCACGGGCATCCTGGGCACAAGCTTCACCGTCGCCCACGCCTTGGGATCAACCACCGCGGGCTCTTTCGGCTTCTTGGCCACGCCGGCGTTGTTGATCAGTTCCACCACCCATCCGTCACGGGTCCGGTTAATCTGGTATTGAACCGCATCGCCCTCCACGTCGAAGGGCAGACACTCCGCCGCAAGCCGCGCGAGCCGTCCGTTGGACACCGCCGCGGGACGCTGCGTGGCCGGGTTCGTCCAGACATCCAGCACTTCGACCGTGCCCGCCGCCTGCAGCCGTTTCATGTCGCCGCCCAGCGCGTCGCGATGGCGCGGATGCAACAGCACGCGGCTGCCCTGTTTGAGCGCGCCGCACAGCGCGTCGACAAAGGGCGCGTCAAAGCTGATGTCGCCCGCAAGCAACAGCATCGGATAGGCCCGCAGCGTCTCCGCTGTCGCCGTGGACAGCAGCACGTCGGCCAACTCGCCGTAGGGCGTGGCACGCAGGTAACTGTCCTCCGGGTTGTCCGGATTGGGCCGCTGGTGAATGTGGTCCGAACCCGGATACAACTGCCAGACAAACAGGTCGTTGATTTCGGTGTCGCCCGGCGTGTTTTCCAGGATTCCCCAGGGATGCCCCATGTAGCCGTTGTATCCGGCGTAATGGTCCAGCACGACGGCCACGGGCGTGTACGGAATGCCGCGCTCATGGGCGCGCGTAAAAGCGAAGAACGCCGCGGCGGCCTCGCCGTGCGTCGTGAGTTTGTCCGGATTCGCCGCGTCCTCGAAAAAGATGGCGCTGCTGTTTTCCGGCGTGACCATGGCCGCGCCGGCGAACCAGCCGTGCAGCCATATGCGCCGGTAGAGGCTCAGCGAATGGCCCGCATCGAGTCCGCGCGCGTCTTTTCCCTCGATGCGCAGCGGCCCGTTGGTGGTGCAGGCGCCGGAGAACCAGGGACTCGCCTGCAGCGACCACGGCAGGTTCCACTGCCGCGCCGCGCCGCGCGCGAAGGCGATCTTCGACTGGGTGAACGCGATGTTCTCGCACACCTCCAGCCCGACGACCCGCGCGCCCCATTCGCCGGCGTAGGCCTCGTAGTGCGAATGTCCCGTGACGCTCATGTTGCGGCCGCGCATGGCGCGCTGGCGCGTCGTGAAGTAGTCCTTCACGATGTCATAGCATTCGCGTTTGTCCCTGGGCCGCGTGTCGTATCCCGCAAGGCCCTTCGGCTTCATGAACTGCTTCATCTTGTCGAAGTCCGGACCGTACACGTCGTGCCACCACGACTCGGCGCAGGACAGGTTGTGGAAGTAGTAACCCCATTCGCCCAATTGGATGGCACTGAAATCACCCGCCTGATCGAGCACCTGCATCGCGGCCTCATCCGCGTCGGAAAGCCGCGCGTTGCCGTCCTTGATCTGGAAATCGCCAAAACCCGGATAGCAGATCATCGGCCAGCGGATGGACGCCAGATACTCGAAGAGCGGCTTCGACGCGGCATTCGCCGTGGGGCCCGGATCGAAGCCGTTGCCCAGTACCTTCTCCTGCATCACGCCCACCATCTGTTTGAGTTTGTCCAGGTCCCCCGGGCAGCCGTACATGGTAAAGACGAAGCCCGGCTGCCCCGGCAACAGCGTCACCTTCCACGAACTCTTTTCCAGCGCCGCATGATCCGGAAAGGCTCCCGCCCAAGCTACCGAGGAAAGCAGCACCGCCGCGCCAAACAAAATGCTTCTGTTCACGAGAATTTCCTTATACCATTCACGTAGGGTGTGCGCAGTTCCGCTCTGCGGAACGGAGCGCACCATCCCTTTCCGTCGGACCAACTGCTGGTGCGCTCCGCTTCGCTGCGCACACCCTACGTGCCGCGCACCCCTCGGACATGCCTATTCCCATTCCACGCCCTCTATGTTGTCTACGGGCACAGCGCCCCAATTGGCGTCATACCAGCCCATGCGAGCGTATTTGTGAAATGTGGACCAGGGCCATTGCTCCGGCCATTCAACAAGGCCATGCTTTACAGGGTTGTAATGCACATAGTTGAGATGCCGATTCAAATCTTCATCATCGCGGATCTTATGCTCCCAGTAGCGGCGCTGCCAAATCCCCCGCTCACGCCTCTTCTGACGCGATGCGCAACGCGCTCCTTCAATGCCGCCGTCACGGCGGTACATCCACGTGAAACGTCCCTTTAGAAAGTTCGGTTCTTCCGCGATTTGCGGGAAAGAATAAGGCATCAGTAACCTCCCTTTACACACAAGGGCCGACAATTCGGCAGGAGGTTACTGATGCACGAGAAGCATTATATTGCGGAACTGGGCGGGTGGCAAGGCTTTAAGGTG
>CAIJOU010000282.1 GCA_903822375.1 Candidatus Hydrogenedentota bacterium | reverse complement strand
TCTATTTCCACACGTTGTGGGCGAAGAATTCACGCAGGTCGCGGAACCCGTGCCGCTTGGGAAAAGTGCCGGAAAAACCAAATCGCAGGAGTATGTGGGGACTGGTTTCGTCGTCGGTGAGGAGAAAAATGGGCAGGATTGGGGGGAGGGTCGGGTCGCGCCGCAATTCCCGGCAACAGGCGTAGGCGCCGATAACGGGCATGGAGGCGTCAATGAAGACGACCCCGGGGCACCGATGCCCGATTTCCTCGATGAGGTCCAATCCGTTGGGTTTCCAGACGGCCTCATATCCCAGCGCCTCGGTTTCGGCGCTGAGCGTTTTGAAAATATGAAGGTCATCTGTTCCGACCACGGCCGATTCCATGTTCTCCGTCCTCAAAAAGGCATTCTAACCGAAAGGAATGCAATTCCGCCAAATCCCGCGACTGTGGAACTTATGCCCGGCCGCGGTGTTGAACGGGGACAGACGACAGAAAGCATCGGGCTGAACCTGTCAACCAGAAGGATACATGAATAATGAAGAACTTCGTGACGATGGTCGGAATATTCTCGCTGGCGCTGACGATTGGCGCGGTCGGTTGGGCGCAGCAGTCGGGGAAACAGAAAGGCAACCGGCCAAACCCGGCGGAACTCATCCAACAGGCGGACACAAACAAGGACGGAAAGGTCACTTTCGAGGAACTGAAGGCCGTTCGGCCGAAAATGACCCCGGAACGCTTCAAAATGCTGGATACGAACGGCGACGGCGTGCTCGACAGCAATGACCATCCCCAGGCCGGGCAGGGCCAGCACGGCGCGGCGGCCTTTGAGGCAATGATGAAGCAGGCGGACGCGAACAAGGACGGAAAGGTGACGCTGGAGGAACTCAAAGCAGTGCGGCCAAAGATGACGGAGGAACGATTCAAGAAGCTTGACCGCGACGGTGACGGCGCGCTCACCAAGGCCGACATGCCCAAGGAGGGTACTGCGGCGGCGGGAACGCCGGAGACGAAGCCTGACGCGGAAAAGGGTGGGAAGATGAAGGAAGCCGATGTAAACAACGACGGCAAGGTTACCTTTGACGAGTTGAAGGCCGTTCGTCCCAAGGTGACGACCGAAGAATTCAAGAAGCTGGATGTGAATGGTGACGGCGTGCTCACAAAAGAGGACCGTAAGACACAGCCCTGACGCATGGGAGAAGCACGCCGAGGCATTTGGCGCGCCGGACGGTATTGACACCGTCCGGCGCGTATTGTTGTCTAGAGACCATTGCATCAGCGTGACACTATGACTATCATCGGCTATCGGTTCCCTTTAATTACGCACAGGAGCATTGGGCAATGACGAAACAGTTCTCTTTCACAATGGATAAGATGCGGCCACTCGCGCTGTTCTTGGTCTCTCTCGCACTCTTTCTCAGTCCCAGCGCTGTCCGCGGACAAGAGGGCGCTTCGGCCAAAGCACCTGAAGACCTGTACAAGGGGGAACTGGTCAGCTATCCGGGAGCCTGGGCGTTTATGATTCCCCGTTCCCACATCATACTGGTGAACGACGAGCAGCTTGAAGCCCTGGCCAACCCGGACACGCCGGTCAACCTGAGCCTGACCTTCGACAAGCGGGAAGAAAGTCTGCGCCAGATATGCGAGCGGGCACAGGGCGCGGGGCAGCGGACGCTTATTGTGGCCTTCGACCATTTCTTCGCGCAATACCGCCCGGGGGAAGGCGACAAACCGCGCCGACTGACGCCGGACAAGGACGAATACATTCAGCGCATCGCCCAGATTTCAAAGTTCGCGGCCCAGTACGGAATTGGTCTGGAATTGAGCCTGCTCAGCCCGCTG
>CAIJOU010000281.1 GCA_903822375.1 Candidatus Hydrogenedentota bacterium | reverse complement strand
CGGCACGGCGTGGGCCGCCATGACCGCGCCCGGCGTGGCCTCGATCTGGGACAAGACGTCGATCGAAGCGCGCGTCGATCCCGGCGCGGACCAGACCAAGCTCGGCACGTCGCTCAGCAAGGCTGGAGCCAGTTGCCCGTACCGGCGTGGATGGCGTCGGCGTGGTCCGTTCCGTTTATGCTTACCGCCCACAGGTTTGGCATTGCGCCCGCAAGTAACGGCTTGAGGTTTTCCTCCTTGTCCACCTTGAGCCAGTGGCACAGGTTGAACATGACACCCACATTCGGCCGGTCCACCTTCCTGGCGAGCCGCAGCGCATCGTCCACCTTTTCGAGCCAGTCGTTGGAGTGGGGATAGAGCACAACCTTTGTCCCCGAATCCCGCGCCATATCCGCAATCTCGCGAATAATCGTCACCGCCCTCTCGTCTCCCAAGACGTTCGACGGGGACATGCCACTCATCAGCAGCGCAATCTGAACCTCTCTCCCCTTCAACATCGGCAACACGTCTTTCAGATGCTGATCATAGGGTGCTTTGTCGGCGGCAATGTCCACCCGAACGTAAATCTGGAATAGTTTCAGACCGGCTGCATCCAGCGTTTCCAGGCGCTCCTTGACATTGTCCAGCCAGAGATGCCCCGCGCCGTCATAGCCCAGTTCCTTGAGCATGGCCGCCTGCTCCGGAAGCGTGCGGTGTTTGCTGTCGTGGGTGTCCATGCACAGGGTGAACAGCGGAAACGGCGCCTTCTCCGCACCGAACGCGGAGCTCGCCGCAAATGCAGACAATCCGACTGCCAATATGCGCATCATGTTCATGGCTGAAGCTCCTGACGATTGCCTAACTCCGTATTGAACCACGAAGGCACGAAGGACACGAAAAGAAGACGACAAAGAAGAAGAATTTTACGAACGTGGATGGACAGAATGAACAGGATAAGAATGCTGTACAGGAGGGTTCATCCTGCACATCATGTGCGTCCATGTTCGATTCTGATTTATGCGCGCCAGGGACGGGTGCGGTTCACTTTGGCCAGCACCTTGCGGGCAACGGCAACGTCTTCCGCAATCTCGAAGTCGAACATGCCCGCCAATGAGAAATCGGCGCCGTTGTCGAACACGTACTGGAATGCATTCTCCGGCGGAATGGCCCCGGCCGCCATGACCTTGAAAGCGATCCAAGGCTTTTCCACTTTGGCCATCACATCGATGACTTCCTGCGGGTTCTTGCACCAATAACCCGGCACCTCCTCCGTAATGCCCTTGATCTCGTCCGGACGGGGCGCGGTGGGATAGTTGTGGTGATGGAAGGTCTTGATGTAGAAGTCCGCGGGGACCTTGTGCTCTTCGCAGGCCTGAATGACCCGCAGGTCATGCGCGCCCACACCGGACAGCATGCCGTGCTTGTGCGCGATTTCCACCGCCTCGGCTATGGCGTCGACCTTACCTTCCGCCACAAGGCGGTCTGCTGTCACCCCCCACAAATACGCGGCCTCGACCCCCATGTCCCGCAGTCGCTTGATTTCTGTTGCATACCCGACCGGATCCTTGTCCACCTGTGTGGTGGGGCAGATAAAGTACTGCATCTTGCCGCCCCGCTCCTTGCGGTACCGCGCCAATACGACCATGGCTTCCGGCTTGGTGTGGATCACCAGCGTGTTGACCCCGTTCTGCTCCGCCAGCGCCATCGTCTCCATGATCTTCTCGTCGGTGTTGTAATGGGCGCACAGGTTGTAGACGTACTTGAGGTCGCGGCTGTGCGTGAAATGGGTGAGCAGGTTGCCGCCGAGCAGGATGCGGCTCACCGAAAGATTGCCAATCTTCCCCTGGCCGAGGCCTGCCTTGTTGGCCGAGAATTCCATCGGTGTCGGCAGGCCTTCCGTTTCGTCGGCGGCCAGGGCCATGCGGCCACAGCCCAAAGTCCCGCCCAACACTGCGGAACCCAGCATGGACTGTTTGAAAAACTCTCGGCGGCTCGGCGTATTCTTCATGGGACCTTTCCTTCTCACGTCTGGGTCGTTCACATAAAGATTGAAGGGCACCACAGCGTGCCACGGCGTGACAGTATAGCAGATTGAAGATGAAACTGAGTTTGCATCGGCGGCCCTTTTTCCTGTTCCAACGCACAGGCACACCCCCTCCCCTCGAAGAACAGCGGCCTCTTCTGCGGTGGCGCCGCCGCAGTCTGCATTCCTACTCACAGGTAGGTTATGGCCCTTGAACACACGACGCGGTCATGTTAAGACCTTCACTCCAACAAGCTTTTCAGCCACGCGCTTCATATCTTTCTTGTCGTGTATCTCCTTATTTATCAGTCACTTATTACAATGTTGAGATGCAGCATTTTGGCTGAACATGATGCATTGTCCAAATTGGCACGGTGCTTGCCCATTACGTGCAAGAACGATCGCAACCTGCGGTGGTTCCGATGGTGTTTGTTCTTGGGACTGCCGCCGCGCGATTCTGCGCTGTGGCCAACCGCAGAAAGGAGCCGGCAACGGTAACAGCCTTGAAAAAAATCGAAGCCATAATCAAACCGTTCAAACTGGAGGAGGTAAAGGACGCTCTGGCCCGTGAGGGTATTCCAGGCGTGACCGTTACCGAAGTAAAGGGTTTTGGCCGGCAGAAGGGCCACAAGGAGATGTATCGCGGCGCCGAATACGTCGTTGAGTTTCTTCCCAAGGTAAAGATGGAGGTGGTCGTCACCGACGACAAACTGCCCGTCGTCCTCAATGCCATCACCAAGGCGGCCGCCACGGGCCGCATCGGAGACGGAAAGATTTTCGTGCTGAACGTGGAAGACGCCGTGCGCATCCGCACCGGCGAAACGGGCGACATTGTGGTCGAATAACCAAAGAAATCTAAAACGGACGGCGCATGGCGCCCCACCGACAACAAGGAGAGATAAGATGGATGCCCTGATGACAAGACTGGCGCGAATGCGCAAATTCAAAACCCTTTTGATTGCGGCAATCGTGCTGCTTCCGGCCGGTCTGTCTTTCGCGCAGGCCGCGGCGCCGGCCGCCGATGCGGCCGTGCCCGTGATCGATTCCGGCGATACGGCTTGGATGTTGACTTCCACAGCCCTGGTGCTGTTCATGACCATCCCCGGCCTTGCCCTGTTCTACGGCGGCCTGGTCCGCGCCAAGAACGTGCTGTCGATCCTGATGCAGTGCTTTGCGATCACCTGCATGATCACCGTCATGTGGCTGATCGGACTGTACAGCCTGTCCTTTGACACGACGGGCATGGCCAAGGGAGTGACCGACCTGCACTCGTTCATAGGCGGGTTTGCCAAGTTCTTCGGTGCCGGCATCACGGTGAGCAGCATGGCCGGCTTCCTGCTTCCGGCGGACACGCACGCCATTCCCGAGTCCGTGTTCTTCTGCTACCAGATGACCTTCGCCATTATCACCCCCGCGCTCATCATCGGCGCCTTCGCCGAGCGCATGAAGTTCAGCGCCATGCTCATCTTCATGGCTCTGTGGTCGGTCATCGTGTACGCGCCCATCTGCCACATGGTTTGGAGCGGTGACGGCTCGTTCCTCGGCAGCACCTGGGGCGCGCTGGATTACGCGGGCGGCACAGTGGTGCACATCAACGCCGGCATCGCGGCGCTGGTTTGCGCGCTCATGCTCGGCAAGCGCAAGGGTTACCCGCACACGGCCATGCCCCCGCACAACCTGACCATGACGGTCACCGGTGCGGCCATGCTCTGGGTCGGCTGGTTCGGTTTCAATGCAGGCAGCGCAGTGGCGGCCGACGGCCGCGCCGGCATGGCAATGTTGGTCACTCAGGTGGCCACGGCTGCGGCGGCCCTTGCCTGGATGTCGATTGAATGGATCAAAAACGGCAAGCCGAGCGTGCTGGGTATCGCTTCCGGCGCGGTCGCCGGCCTCGTGGCCATCACCCCCGCCTCCGGTTGGGTGGGTCCCATGGGCTCGGTCGCCATCGGCGGCGCCGCCGGCATCGCCTGCTACTACGGCGCCACGAAGCTGAAGCACGCATTCGGTTATGACGACTCGCTGGACGTCGTCGGTGTGCACTTCGTCGGCGGAACACTCGGCGCGCTGCTTACCGGCATCTTCGCAGCCCCGTTCCTGGGCGGCCTCGGTGTAAACGGCGACTACTCCGGCGCCTATTCCATCCCCTCGCAAATGCTGGCCCAACTTGTCGGCGTCCTCATCACCATCGCGTGGAGCGGATTCATCAGCGTGGTGTTGCTGAGCATCTTGAAGGCCACCATCGGTATCCGCGTCGACGAGGAATCCGAAACCATCGGTCTCGACCAGACGGAACACGGCGAGGCCGGCTACAACCTTTAATCTGTCCCCGTCTCAGGGCAATACCGGGGGTCGGCTCTTTCGGGAACCGGCCCCCGCCCGAAAAAACTGTGTGCAGGAACCGGCCCGCGTGACATGCGGCCCGAAGGTCGGCGCCTGAGAGTTACCGACAAAAACGTATCAATCGAAAGGAGTTTTTCAAATGTCGCTTAACGATTTCTTCCCGGGATTAATCTCCGCACTGTTCGACTTCCTCTCCAGTTTTCTGGAAGACCTTCTCACCGGCGCGCTGAACGGCCTGTTGGGCATCGGCTCCTGACCGGCAACAATGTGAGTTAACGCGCCGCTGGCGCAAGACTGAAACCAAAAGGAATGAGCCATGTTGAATGATCTGCTGGGTATTCTTGTGAAGTTGCTGGTGGGACTCTTTGACAATTTCCTCACCACTCCCATATTCAGTTTCCTGGAGTCGGCATTGTTCGGAAGCAAAGACCCGCTTACCTGACCGCGCCATCCGACTCGGACACACACACAACGGGGGCCGGTTCAGCAGAACCGACCCCCAATTTGTTTGTTTCGCGGCGTGGAGAGGCCCTCCGCCGAGGAGACGGGCGTCTCAAGTCATTCTTCGAAGAAATGCGGCACAAAGCAGCTTTCGTTTCCGGTGATGGGTGTGCGCGATTCACGAATGCCCATGCCGCAGGCGGCATCCCCTATGATCCAACTGCCCAGCACGGGATAATTGCCGTCGAAACTGGGAATGGGTGCGAGTGCCTGAAATATGTGGCCCTCCCCGCCGTAATCCCCGCCCGTTTCGAATGTCCCGCGTCGGGACGTCATCGTCACATTGGCTCCCTCCCGGGAAAACAGCGGTTTGCGCACGTGCTCGGCCATTCCGTTGGGCTCGTCGAAATAGGCTTCCAGCAGGAGCGGATGCCCGGGATAAAGTTCCCAGAGAATCGGCAGAATGCCCTTGCTGGAAAGCACGGTCTTCCATGCGGGCTCAATCCAAAGCATGGCACCGAAACAGGCATGAACATTGGGCCAGAACGCGTCCGCCGCCATCCATTCCCATGGATAAAGTTTGAACATGTTCCTGATCGCGCCGCCCTCCAAATCGACAAAGGTGCCCCGTCCGGCGTCCCAACCGATGTCCTTTATCAACATCCGATTGGTGTCAATCCCCGCCTGGGAAGCCACATCCATCATGTACGCGACCGTGATTTCATCCTCCACGTCCTCCAATGAGGCGAGATGCAGTCTCTCTCCGTGCAGTGCGTTGCCCTTCATCCAGCGCCAGGCGTCCAGAAGTTTTTCATGGATGGAATTAAACTGGTCCGCCTTGGGACACACGTCTTCCAGCCACTGCCACTGGACCACGGCGGCCTCCAGCAGGGACGTCGGCGTGTCGGCATTATATTCGAGCATTTTCGGCGGCCCCTGGCCATCGTAGGCCAGGTCAAAACGGCCATACATGGTGGGGTGGTCCTGGTCCCATGAAGTGAAGATCAGGGGCGCCAAATCGTCCGGAATACCCATTTGCACGAGTCGTCCATTGGCAAGGACATATTCAACGGCGGCAAGGCACATTGCGTGCAGGTCATTGGTGGCTTGCTCGATGGTGTCGATCTGATGCGGCGCAAAGCGGTAGCACACCCTCTCATTCCAGTAAGGCTCGCCGTTCACCGTATGAAAAACGAACCCCAGCGATTCCACTTTTTCCCGCCAGTTCCGACGCTCCGGAATGCGCATCCTCTCCACAGGAATCACCCCCCGCCTGATGCGTGGCCCGCCGCGCCAAAGCCACCGCGGCTTACCCCTCCCGGCGATGCGGCTTTACCGCCGCCGTCGGACACCCCCATGGCGCCGCCCGGGCCGAGCGTGCCCGTCTGGGCACCGCCCCCCATGGGAATGTATCCCCGTCCGCCCACATAGCCCGGGTAGTACCGTCCGTCACAACCCTGATAGATCCCGTCGGATGTCTGCATTTGCTGTGCAGACCCTTTGGTGCCAACGCAGCCGCTGCATCCGTTTGCCGCGATGGTCGCCGCCACGGACCCCAGCATGGTCAGCACAACTTTTGTTGACCTTTTCATGGTCGCAATTGTCCTCCCGTCCTGTTGCCGCACGTAGCCCTCTTGCGCTGAACGACACGCGTATTATAGCAGAGAAGAATGAGGATCGAAATGGAAAGCCGGGGGGGATGGGGATGGGAAAATGGTGTCCGCAAAACCGGTGAGTTCCGTCTTGCGCTGAAAAACTCCACCTACCCACCCACATAACTGCAGAAACGCAACACTTACAGCTGCAACCCAAAGATCCGCGCCGCGTTGCGCGTGGTAGTATCCGCGATTTCTTCCTCGGACAACGCCAGTATCTCCGCAACCGCGCGCAGATTGTGCACGATGTTGGCGGGAACGTTGGGCCGTTCCTTGGCCTCAACGGGCGGTATGTCGGGGCTGTCGGTTTCCAGCAGGAACGCGTCCGGATAGATGCGCCTTAACATGCCGTTACGCTTGCGACTGTTGCGGTAAGTCAGGATGCCGCCCAAGGAGAAGGCGAATCCGTATTCCAGGAATTGTTCGGCCACTTCGACACTGCCCGTGAAGTTGTGCAGTATCCCGCCTCGCTGCGGCACGCCGACCTTGCGAAAACAGTGGAGCATCTCGTTGAAAGCGCCCCGGCAGTGCAGCACCATAGGCACGTTCAGCGCTCGGGCGATGGCCAGTTGCCGCTCAAATACCGCCTCTTGGAGCAGAAAGGGGGAACGGTCCATTTTGCTGTCCAATCCGGCCTCTCCGATGCCCACCGCACCCTGCGCCACCGCGTCTGCGAGTCCGTCCAGCAGGGACAAGTCCTCCTCGCGGCAGTACCAGGGATGCACCCCAACCACGCAGGCCACTTCTGGAAAGGTTTTGGCCAGTTCAAGCGACAGCGCCCACTGGTCCGTCGTCACCGACGCCGTAATCAATTTGACCACCCCGGCATCGCGCGCACCGGCAATCACGTCCTCCAACCGTCCCGCGAACTCTTCCGCCTCAAGATGGCAGTGGACGTCGATGATCCGCATGGTATGGTTGTCCCGGGTCGCCCGCCTTCCGGCTTTGCGCTTTCCTAGTTCATCACCTTGAACCGCTCGCCCGTACCTTCAATTTCTATGGCTATTGCCCGGGTCTGTACTGCGATTAGCCGCGCGTTCGTTCCCGGAATAGTCTCCCCCACGTACACCTTCTTCAGGTTGATGATTGCCAGCCCCTCGGGCTGGCTGGCACTGGCCTCGCGCAGCACATTCAATCGCAGTTCCCCCAGACCAAGCCGCTCGCGCTCCGTCTGTCCAAGCCGCGGCAGTTTGTTGACATCCTCCGGCAGCGGAGCTTGTTTCTCCGTCGCGCGGCCGGGAGCAAGGCTTATCGGCGAGGTGCGCATCGGCACCGTCGCCGTCGGCTTTGCATCAGTCGCCGCTTTGCGCGCACGCTCCAGGGCTTCTTCGGTCGGCAACGGGTTGGTCGGCTCCTCTGCGGACGGGGGCGCAGCCTTGGCCACTTTCATCGGCACGGCAACCGGTCTTGGAGCGGGCTTTTCCAACACCGGTTTAACCGGCTCGGGAACGGACGGCTGTGATTTTTCAACCACCGTTTGGGCCGGCTCCGATTGGGGTGCCTTGACCTCTGTCGGTGGCACGGCTTCGGGCTGCGGCTCCGCTTGCGGAACGGGCTTTTCCTCGGGCTTGGGTTTCGGTTCGGGCAGAACCGCCTGTGTCTCGGGCTTTGGTTTCACTTCCACTTTCGGCTTGGGCTCGACGGGAAGCGGCCGTGTTTCATTTGGTTTCTCAGCGGCTTTTTCCGCGGGTTTGGGCACCTTGGCGTCCGGTGTCGCGGGATCTTCCTTCGGCTTCGGGGTGGGCACCGTGTAGGTTTCTTTTCCGACCACCTGGACGGATGCCTCTTCTGCCGGCTTTGTTGCAGCCGCCACGGCGGGGACGGCACGGTTGAATCCACCGACCAACAGCGCCACTCCGGCGGACAGTCCCACAATCAGGGCGACACCGACCACTCCCCCGGCGGCATAGACAAGGGTTTTCCAGCTGAACCGGGATGATTGCCGCGCGGAACGTCTTCTTCTCTTGGGTGGGGAGATAAGCGCCCGGGCCGCCTTCTCCGGCACAAACGGCGCATCGGCGTCGCTGTCCGATGCCTGTGCGTTACGGTCCTCTTCGACCTTGTTGAGCGCGTCAAGAATCGAGCTCATATCATCCCTGCTCCGTGGAAAACGGCAAGCTTTGTCATGCCGGAGCGCCGTTGTGGGGCACCAGCGGCGAACTGCCCGCCACCGGCTCCGTGGACTCGCCCGGTCGAACCGTTTCCGCGGGCGGCAACGGTTCCATTGCCGTGGGCGGCGGCAACTCTCGCACTTGCAGGGGAGCGCCCACTTCCGCGCGATATTCCCCTGCGGGTATCGCCGCAGCGGATTGCTCCTTCTTTTCGGAAGTTTTTGCAGGTGCCGGTGCCGGGCTTTCCTGCTTTGTCGTTTCGGGCGCTGCGCTCGGCAACGGATTCTCCGGTTTCGCCGCCTCGGGAACAGAATCGGGATTGGGGTTCATCGGCTTTGCCGCCTCGGGAGCGGGAATGGTCGGCTCCGGTGCCACTGCCGGTGTTTGCGGCACCGCCGCCGGTGGTTCCACCGATGCGGGCGCAGGCGAGGGTTTATCGGAAGCGGTCGGTTTCTCGTCGTGTCCGGCCGAAGCATTTCCAGACGAAACGGCAGCGCTGCGCGGTCGCAGTGACGGACTGTTTTCGGCTCCACTCCATGCCGTGAGCACCATGCGTACCTGCCTGCCGACCTTGCCGTCCATCTTCAGGCCGGTTTCAGCTTGAAGGGCGGTAACTGCGGAGGCCGTCTCGCTGTCATAGGAGTCTTGCGTGTTCTTGCTGTCAACCAGGCCCAATCCGCACAGTTGCTGCTTGAGCGCAACCACCTGTTTGCCCTTCTGGCTGGGCAGCATCACGGGCGCGCCGGGCGTGCCGTCACGCCATGGGATCAGCGCCTCATTCTGGTAGATGTCCCTGAAGGCCGTGCGGCCCAGATGAACCTCACGGTCGCTGTCCAAAACCAGGGTGACCCGGTCCTCGTCGGCCCGCACCAACGCAACCCAGCGCGACTGGTCCTTCACCTTCACGCGCACCAGCGCGGGCAGATTCATGGCAATCAGTTGCACGGTGCCGGGATGCAGATTCTCACAGGCCAACCCGCGGCCCGCCAAGAACTGCGCCAACCCTTCCGCGCTGTCACCACCGGAGAAATTCGTGCCCGTCTCCGCCCCCCAAGCCTTGAGCACCGCACCAAGCCCGGCATCACGGATAGCCTCGGGAGACAGGCTGGCCAATTCCTCCAGAATCCGCAAGGACGATTCCTGCGCCGGCACGCCATGCGCGGCAGACACAGATGCCAACCGGTCAATCACGCGTCTGGCGATGATGGACTCGGCCGCCGGCGACAGTTCCGCAGCCGTTGCGACGGCCGGTTCGGCACCCACCGGAGCGGACGCGGGCGACAACGGCGTCCTGTCGGTTGCCGCCGCCTCAGATATGGCCGGCGGGGTCGGCCCGGACGCGGACATCGGCTCGCCCCCGGAAAGCAGACGGTTAAACAGGCCCAGGTCCCGGGCCATTCGGTCTATCGGATTGGCGAAAACCTGAACGACAACGATCAGCAGAATCGCGGCAAGCATCATCGCGGGACTCGGAAGCCATCGGCTCCACCGGCGCGCTTCGCCGGGTCGGCGGACCACCACGCGCTCCCCTTTTATTTCCCGCGCCGCCTGCCGCACGATGTCCGCCGTGATCACGTGCTCCTCGCGGGTGTAACCAATCAGCAGCGCCCGGTCGCAAATCGCGTTGACCATGCGCGGCGTGCCGCCCGAAAGCTTGTATACCTGCCGGATGGCCCCCTTGGAGAAACTGACCGATTTGCGGCCGCCCGCCACATGGATGCGATAGGCCGCGTACTGCAGCGTTTCCACCTCATTCAACGGAGTAAGGTGATAACGGGCCGTGATACGCTGGTTCAGCTGGCGCAATTCGTGCAGGGCGAGTTTCTCGCCCAGTTCCGGCTGGCCGATCAGGATGATCTGTATCAGCTTGCTCGATTCGGTTTCCAGATTGGAAAGCAGCCGGATTTGCTCCAGCACCTTCACGTCCAGGTTCTGCGCCTCGTCGATGACGAGCACGCAGTTCTTGCCGCGCGCGCCCGCGTTGAGGAGATGTATGTTCAGCTCTTCCGTCAGTCCGAGCAGATTGTCCGCCTTGGTGTCAATTCCGAATTCGGAGTTGATCTTGCGCAACAGTTCGATGGGGCTCAGAAAGGGATTGAAGATGAACGCCAGTTCCGTGTCCGATTCCAACTGGCTCAGCAGATTGCGGCAGATGGTTGTCTTGCCCGTGCCGATTTCACCGGTGAGCATGACAAAACCGCTCCGGCTTTTGATGCCGTAGAGCAGGTGGGCGAAAGCCTCTTTGTGCTTTTCGCTCAAGTACAGAAATTTTGGGTCGGGCGTAAGATTGAACGGTTTCTCGCGCAACCCATAGAATGCTTCGTACATGTTCGCCTCGTGCGTTTCGCGTACGGTAAATTATTGACGATATACTTTAGCACGTAACGAGATTTGGATCAATGGCTTGCAACTGCCGGCTCGCCCAAAAATGATAAAAACTCCGAGAACCGGCCGAAAGCAGACGCATGCACTTCGTTTTCTTTGGGAATGAAACGGTGCGCAACGCCGGTGTGCGCTATCGCGCCGTAAAATTCGCTGAACGGCTGCGCGGCGAAGGGCATGAGTGCACGCTATGCCTGCCCTCCTCGGTGGGGATGTGGCGCACCCTTTATGGAAACCGGCCCCGTCCGCTAAAGATGCTCTACCTGCTCCTGGTTCTGCTGACCCGCATCACCCAAATGCGGCATGTCCTTTCCGCCGACGCGGTGTTCGTCAAAGGCCCCCTGTTTCCCTACGGCCCACCCCTGCTCGAACGTATGATGCGGCATCTCAATCCGCGCATCCTGTTCGATGTGGACGATGCCATGTGGGAACCGCCCGCCTTCGTGCGCAGTCCCTTTTTGGGAGCGGTGGATTACGGATGGGCGCGCAAGATGACCCGCATCGCCCGGCACGCCGTCGCGGGGAACAGCGTCATTGCCGATTATTTGCGCGGTTGCGGTGGCTGCGAAGTCACCGTCATCCCCACCTGCATCGACATGGACCGCCATTCCCAGAAAAGCTACGGCGGCAAAGAGATGAAAGCCCCCCTGATCCTGGGCTGGACCGGCACCCGGGACAATCTTGGCCACTTGGACAACCTGCAACGGGCGCTAAGCGAACTGGCCCATACCCACCGTATTGAGTTGCTGGTCGTCAGCGACGGCGATTACCATTCGGAGGGGGTGCCCATCCGCAATGTACGATGGACCCTGGAAAATGAAGTCTCCGTGCTGCAGGAGGCGGATATCGGCCTGATGCCCCTGGTGGACACGCCCCGTGCCCGGGGCAAGTGCGCCTTTAAGGCACTGCAGTTCATGGGGGTGGGCACCCCCGTCGTGCTGTCGCCCGTCGGCATGAATGCCGAGGT
>CAIJOU010000280.1 GCA_903822375.1 Candidatus Hydrogenedentota bacterium | reverse complement strand
GCCGCATTCGCGGCGGGCGCCTTTTGACATGGACAGGCGGTTGTGCGCGGATACGCACGCTTTCGTGGCACCCTCAGACCACGCCGCAACGCAGTGAAGGCGTGGGCTGGGGGTGCTTTTTCGGAATTAGCCGCTTCGGCGCAGCACAGACAAGGGCGTAAGCCAATGTTGATGACGATGGTCGCGTTGATAGCCGCGAATATGATGGTCCAGACGCCTGAAAAGACTTCTGGAAGGGAACTGTTCGCCGACCCCGCATTTCAGCGGGGCTTTGTCCTGACCGCCGCCAGTCACCCCGCGCCCAAGGTGGAGTTGGGTGTGCTTGAGACCACCGCCACTTCAAACGGTGCCGCCCCCGCGTGGCGCATGCCGCAGTGGGCGACCCGCGAACTGCTCGAACCCGGCCGGTGCATCGACATGGGCGCCGGCAAATGGAGCGTCGAGAATCGTGCGAAGCGCGTCATGGTCGAACGTTCCGCAGAGGGTGCTACCGGGCTGTGGCTCGAGGTCCACGGTGATTTCGAATACGCCGCGCACATGCGCACGGCGGGGGAACCCTGGGCGCACCTGCTGATCGAACAGCGCTTCGACAAGTCCGTCTTCCTAAAGGACTGCAACGCCCTCACCTTTTCCATGGAGGCAAGGATACCCTTCTGCAAGGCCGCCCCATGGAGCGAGGGCAAACGTGACCCCGGCCTGCACACCGCACAGGTGTCCGCTTTCTGGACCGTGCACAACGTCACCAAAGGCAATCCGGACTGCGGCGAGATGATCTGGTTTGGCATACCGTTCTTTGATGCACGCCATCCCGTTCCCCCCGCCTATTACGCGGTCGATTCAGGCAAAGCCGACGCCTCCGGCAAGTTCATCTGCATGCTCGATGGAAACCGCTTCTGGAAAGAGCCCACAGGCAACGGCACTTGGCAGAAGTTGGACACCGACATGCTGCCGCTGTTGCGGGAGGCACTGACCCTCGCGCAAGAACGCGGCTACCTCAAGAACACGCAATACGAAGACCTCGCCGTCGATACCTTCAATCTCGGCTGGGAAATCCCCGGTCCCTACGACGCCGCGTTCGAAATGCGCGGTCTGTCGATGCGGGGCGCGGAAAAACACAGTTGATGAGCCTCCTGTATTGAGCAACTGCACGGACCGGCGGTCAGACGATTCTTGACGTTGGTGTATAGGTCGTACCTGTTCACACTTGCGTGGACGACCCAGTCCGTCGTGGGATGTGTTCTTAGGTCCCCCTTCGAAGGGGGCAGCCGCGAAGCGGCGGGGGATGTTCTTCAGGTGCTTGACAGCACCGTCCCGCATGAACAGAATTACTCCATGAGTCCACGTCATTTTCAGTTCCCCTACCGCCGCGACCTGCGGCAGAAAGCACGGGTGCTGCGAAAGAACAGCACACTGGGAGAGGTGCTGCTCTGGCGGGCCATCAAAGGGCGCAGGGTGGGGTGTGAGTTTCACCGTCAAGTCCCTGTGGGAGATTACATCGTTGATTTCTTCTGCCACGAGAAGGCGCTGGCTGTGGAAATTGATGGTTCTACCCATGATCATGAGGAGCAGTTCCGATACGACCAGCAACGTCAGGCATGGTTGGAGAGCAAAGGAATCCGCGTGACTCGGTTTTCAGAAAAGGCAGTGCGTGAAGACATTGATGGGGTACTGGACACACTGCGGCAGTGCGTGAATAGTATGGACTGAATTCAGTCCGCGGTCGCTTTCGGAAGGCCACATCCCCCGGCCCTTCGGGCCACCCCCTTCAAAGGGGGATCTAAGGATAGATCCCCCGACGCTTCGCGGCACCCCTTTCAAGGGGGGATAAGTGCGGTCCTTACGGGTCTTGGATGCCAATACAACAACCCATATACTTGCCGGTGAAACCTGTGGGCCGCTGTCGCGTCAAAAGGTAATAGCGTGATGTCTTTTCCCGGACTACGCAGAGAGGAAACTCGATGAAGAAGTGGATGAAGCGCATAGCACTCGGTCTTGCGGCGTTCGCGCTGCTCTTTGCCGTTTTTTTGTACTTCTGGGTGGTCCTGCCCCTCTGGGGCATGCCTTTCAACGCCCAGCGCCACGGCAATCCGCCGCTGGTGCCTGCCTGGGCGCTCGAATGCTGGCTCTGGGACGGCGACAAGCTCAACGAGGAGTTCGCGCTGGAACTGCTCAACGGCTATCGGGACCACGACCTGCCCGTGCGCACCTACCTCATCGACTTCCCCTGGGCGACCCGGCTGAACGATTTCACCGTGGACGAGAAGCGCTACCCCAATCCCAGGCAGTTCTTCGCAGACCTGAAACAGCGCGATATCCGGACGGTCCTCTGGATGACTACCATGGTAAACAGCAAGAGCCATGACTGTGCCATCCGCGATTCGGCGGACTGGTTCAACGAGGCTGCGAAGAAGGGCTATCTTTGCGGGGGCAACTATCAGTGGAACTGGTGGCTCGGCCGCGGCGGGTTCATCGACTATACCAACCCCGATGCCATGAAGTGGTGGCGGGGCATGCAGGACCAGGTGCTGAATCTGGGAATTGACGGATGGAAACTGGACGACACGGCGTCATTCTTCACCTCGCGTCCTTTGGGCATACCCGCGTTCTACCAGAAGACACATTCCGGTTGGATGACCACCCGCGGCTATATGGACCATTTCTACCGGGACGAATACCAGTACGGACTGTCCAAGAATCCCGAGTTCGTGACCTTGGGCCGTCCCATCGACAGCGTGGTGCCCTGGGCACATCCCGAGGGGTTTGCTCCTTTGGACGCGTCGCTCGTGAACTGGGTGGGCGACAATGATCACACTTGGGACGACCGCTCCAAGGGCATCGAGCGCGCCATTCGCTGCATTCTGGAGGGGGCAAACATTGGCTACAACATCATTGGTTCCGATGTGGGCGGCTATCACGGCAGCAAGGGCGGATTTGGCGGAGCCATCAACATCAGTGGCGGCCACCACAATCTCGTGCAGGGCAATGACATCAGCTATACCGGCGGTGCCGGTATCGGCTTGTCAGGCG
>CAIJOU010000279.1 GCA_903822375.1 Candidatus Hydrogenedentota bacterium | reverse complement strand
GCAGAACTTTCGTCATAAAGTTGAGTATATCAACGCCATAGGGGGTTTTCAACACGTCGGCAAGCCGAACATTGAGGTAAGCAACCGCGACCATCCGCCCCGCTTTACTGCATGCCCTGTTCCCCGTTAGAATGTGACCGGGGACGGGTCCTGCATTGGCGGGACACGTGTCCCCGAGGACGACGCGGAGGTCACGTCACCACCGCTTGCCTAAAACCCCGTGATGGAGACTTATCTGCCATGCCCGTGAAACCCGTCGAATGGCGCGACCGACGCCTCTTCATCATCGACCAGACCCTGCTGCCCCGCGAATGTGTCGAGATAGCGCTCCCGACGGTCGACGCCGTGTGGGAGGCGATCAAGCGTCTGCGCGTGCGGGGCGCGCCGGCCATTGGCATCTGCGCCGCCTACGGTGTGGTCGCAGGCGTTATTGAGAGAAACCCATCGAGCGTCACCGAGACTGTACAGGCCGCGCTCGTCGCCGCGGAGCGTCTGGCCACATCGCGGCCGACCGCGGTAAACCTGTTCTGGGCGCTTGAGCGCATGCGCCGGGTGGCGGAAGAAGCCGCGCCGACCATGGCCAACGCCGAACTGCTCATTGACCGGCTGGAGGCTGAGGCGCTGGCCATTCATGCCGAGGACGAGGCCATGTGCCTTGCCATTGGCCGCCACGGTGCGGCGCTGATTCACGAGAATACCGGAGTGCTGACCCACTGTAACGCCGGCGGGCTGGCCACTTCGGGGTATGGCACGGCGCTCGCCCCCATGTTTGTCGCGCATGAAGAGGGGCGAAAGTTCCGCGTGTTCGCCGATGAAACCCGGCCGCTGCTGCAGGGGGCCCGGCTCACCGCCTGGGAACTGGTCAAGGCCGGCATTGATGTGACGCTTATCTGCGACAGCATGGCCGCGCAGGTCATGCGCGAACGGCGCATCAACCTGGTCATCGTCGGCGCGGACCGAATCGCGGCGAACGGCGATGCAGCCAACAAGATCGGCACCTACAGCGTGGCCGTTCTTGCCAAGGGCCACAAGATTCCCTTCTATGTGGCCGCGCCGTCGTCCACCTTCGACCTGACCCTGGAAAAAGGGCGGCAGATTCCCATCGAAGAACGCGATCCAGAGGAAATAACCCACGGCTTCGGCCTGCAGACCGGGGCGGACGGCGTGAAGGTGTACAATCCCGCCTTTGACGTCACCCCTGCCCAGCTCATCACCGGCATCATCACGGAAAAAGGCATCATCGAGTCGCCCAACGCGGAGAAGATTGCCCGGGTACTCGGGGCCTGAGCACAACCGACGGAGTCCATCATGAGCGAGGCAACCCAAATCGTGGCCATTGACGGCCCGGCAGGCGCCGGCAAGAGCACTGTCGCGCGGCGCGTGGCGCAACAGCTCGGCTTTGCGTTTCTCGACACGGGCGCCATGTACCGCGCCGCCACCTGGCGCGCGCTGAAACACGCCGTCGATCTCGACGATCCGCAGACACTGGCTGCGTCCACAGAGGCGATGAATCTCGTCATTGAGGAGACACCCGAGGGGCAGCGCGTGCTGGTGGATGACGAAGATGTCACCCAGGCGATTCGCACCCCGGAAGTAACCCGCCTCATTTTCAAGCTTGACCAGAATTCGGCGGTGCGCCGGACTCTGGTCGAGTTGCAGCGCCGCTTCGGCGAGCGCCAGCCGACCGTGGCCGAGGGACGTGACATCGGAACCGTTGTGTTTCCCAAGGCCAAGTGCAAGATTTATCTCGATGCCTCGCTCGAATGCCGTACCCGGCGCCGCGCCGACGACCTTGAAAAGGCTGGCCGGCCGGTCGATTTGGACAGGTTGCGCGACGAGATACATGAACGCGATGAGAAATCGCGCAACCGCGCCGACTCCCCGCTGCGCCGCGCCGATGACGCCCTGCTTGTGGACACCTCCGACCTGTCGATAGACCAGGTTGTCACCACACTTGAGCGACTCGCGCGTGAGCGGCTATGACCCGCGAACGCACACGCCCGCGCTGGCACATCGCGCCGGGTGACCGGACGGCAGCCCGCGAACTGGCAACGCAGACGGACATCCCCCCCATCATCGCCCAACTCCTGCTTTTGCGGGGAGTGAACACTCCTGAAGCGGCGAAGCGCTTTCTCACCCCCCTTCTGTCGCATCTGGAAGATCCTTTCCTGCTCACCGGCCTGTCCGACGCTGTGAACCGCATTACCCAGGCAAGGGATAACGGTGAGGCCGTGCTGGTTTTTGGCGACTATGACGTGGACGGAATCGCCGCCACGGCACTGCTTTCGCGCGCACTGCACCGCTTCGATGTTAAGCGGGTGGAGTTTGCCATGCCGGACCGCCTGCGCGAGGGATACGGCCTGATGCCCGAGCAGGTGGAACTCGCCAAGGCTGAGGGTTTCGACCTGCTCATCACCGTGGATAACGGAATAAGTTCCTTCGCCGCCGCCCAGAGGGCGGAGGAACTCGGCATGGACCTCATCATCACCGACCACCACAACCTCGAGAGCACCTATCCCAAGGCTGCGGCGGTGGTCAACCCAAAGCTGGAGCCGACCGGACACCCGCTCGGCACGCTCTGCGGCGCGGGAGTGGCGCTCAAACTGTCCACCGCGCTCAACGGCGTCCCGCATGACCTTGACATCGCCGCCCTGGGCACTGTGGCCGACATGGTTCCGCTGCTTGGTGAGAACCGGGCCATCGTCGCGCTCGGCCTGAAACACATGGCCAAGCACCGGCGCGTGGGACTGGCCAAACTGGCGGCGGCCTCCTCGTTCGACATCGGTGACGTAACTTCAGAGAAGATAGGCTTCCAGCTCAGCCCGCGGCTTAACGCAGCGGGACGCCTTGACGACGCACGCGTCGCGCTCGATCTGCTCATGACGGAGTGTCCCGACAGGGCGCGTGAAATCGCGTCCGTGCTCGACGCGGCAAACGGGGAGCGCCGGGAAATCGAGAGAAAAATCCACGACGAGGCCGTGGAGGAGTTGGACGCCTTCTTTGGGGATGAACACCGCTCGATCGTGGTCGCCCGCAAGGAGTGGCATGCCGGGGTTATCGGCATTGTCGCTTCTCGACTGCTCGCACGCTATCACCGGCCCATCATTATCCTGTCCATCGACGAAGAGGGTATGGCGCGCGGATCGGCCCGCGCCGCAGCAGGCTTTGACATGATGGCGGCGCTTAACGAATGCAGGGACCTGCTGGTGAAGTTTGGCGGGCACCGGGCCGCCGCAGGCATGACCCTGCCCGCGAAGGACCTGGCCGCATTCCGGGCGCGCTTTGAAAAGGCCGCGCTGGCGCAGCTCGGCACGGGCCTGCTTGTGCCTGAACTCGCCATCGACGCCATTACGTCATTCAGCGAAATCGACCAGGCGCTGCTCAAGACGCTCGAACGGCTTGAACCCTTCGGACAGGGCAATCCGTCCCCGTTGTTCGCCACCATGGGGGTTGAAATGGAGTCCAGTTCAATCCGGGTAATCAAGGACCAGCATGTCAAGATGACCCTGCGGCAGAATGGCACGGTGTTCAGTGCAATCTGGTATCGCATGGCCGAGCGCTTTCTCACCGAGTCCCTCCCCACACTGGTCGATGTCGCCTTCACGCCGCAGTTCAGCAGCTACTCCACCGACACCCCCATCAGCCTGCTCATCCGCGACATCCGTCCGTCGGAGGTGTGACCGGAGGAAACGACCGATTTCCCCCCGAAACGCCCGGAAATACGCCGCCGGCCCGTGCTGCAATATCCGGGTTTTTCAACATTCACAGGCGCTGGTCAATATGCTAGAATGGAAATTCCACCCTTTGCTGGTGGTGTTTCCTTTTTGTACGACGAAGGTTCGGCGTGCGGGGTTCTGTTCTCCCACGCCAAAAGCATAGGAGGTTTTATGGCATTCGATGCGGACATGATACTCGCCATTTACAGCCAGTTTGCAGAGCGTGTCACCAACGCTCGCAAGACAGTGGGTCGCCCCCTGACATTGGCTGAAAAAATCCTGTATGCCCATCTGTGGAACGGCGGCCCGGTCAAGCCGTTCGTGCGCGGCAGTGATTATGTGGATTTTGCGCCGGACCGTGTGGCGATGCAGGACGCCACCGCGCAGATGGCGCTGTTGCAGTTCATGTCCGCCGGACGGGCCAAAGTTGCCGTGCCGAGCACGGTGCACTGTGACCACCTCATCCAGGCCGAGACCGGTGCGGTGCCCGACCTTGCCAAGGCGCTGTCGGCCAACAGCGAGGTGTACGATTTCCTCGCCTCCGTATCCAACAAGTACGGTATCGGCTTCTGGAAGCCCGGCGCGGGCATCATCCACCAGGTGGTTCTTGAGAACTATGCGTTTCCGGGCGGCATGATGATCGGCACCGATTCGCACACACCCAATGCGGGCGGCCTCGGCATGATCGCCATCGGCGTGGGCGGCGCCGACGCGGTCGATGTGATGGCCGGCATGGCCTGGGAACTCAAGTTCCCCAAGCTCATCGGGGTGCGACTCAAGGGCGCTCTCTCCGGATGGGCTTCGGCCAAGGATGTCATCCTGAAGGTTGCGGGCATTCTGACCGTGAAAGGCGGCACGGGCGCGATCGTCGAGTATTTCGGTGAGGGTGCGGAAAGCCTCTCCTGCACGGGCAAGGGAACCATCTGCAACATGGGCGCCGAAATCGGCGCCACCACGTCGGTGTTTGCCTTTGACGACGCCATGGCCCGGTATCTCGAATCGACCGGCCGCGCGGACATTGCGGCCGCGGCGCGCGGAGTGGCCGCCCACCTGCAGCCCGATGCGGAAGTCTATGCCGATCCCGTCAAGTTCTACGACCAAATCATTGAAATTGACCTGAGCGAGTTGGAACCCCTGCTTAACGGACCGTTCACTCCGGACCTCGCCACGCCCGTGTCCAAGATGAAGGATACCCTCGTGGCAAAGGGCTGGCCCCGCAAAGTCGAGGTGTCGTTGATTGGGTCCTGCACCAACTCCTCCTACGAGGACATGGCCCGCTGCGCGTCCATCGCGCGGCAGGCGAAAGAGAAGAAGATCCGCGCAAAGGCCGAATTCACCATCACGCCCGGCTCGGAACTGGTGCGGCACACACTGGAACGCGACGGGCTGCTGGCGGACTTCGAGGCCATCGGCGGCGTGGTGTTGGCCAACGCCTGCGGCCCCTGCATCGGCCAGTGGGCCCGCCACCGCGACGGCGCGGCGGACGAGCCCAACACGATTGTCACCTCGTTCAACCGAAATTTCGCCAAACGCAACGACGGCAACCCGAAAACCCACGCTTTCGTGGCTTCGCCGGAACTGGTCACGGCGCTGGCGCTGTCGGGCGACCTCGGTTTCAACCCGGCCACCGACACACTCTTCAATGAGGACGGCGTCGCCGTAAAACTCGACGCGCCCGTCGGCGACGAACTGCCCAAACAAGGCTTCTTCTGCGACGACCCGGGCTACGCGGCTCCAGCCGAGGACGGCAGCGGCGTGCAGGTCGTGGTAAAGCCCTACTCAACCCGCCTGCAACTGCTGGAACCCTTTGCCGCCAACGGCGGCGACCTGAAGGGGCTGCGGCTGCTGCTCAAGGCCAAGGGCAAGTGCACCACGGACCATATCTCAATGGCGGGCCCGTGGCTCAAGTACCGCGGCCATCTGGACAACATCTCGAACAACTGCCTCATCGGCGCGACCAACGCGTTCACGGACAAGACAAACTCGGTGAAGAACCCCCTGACCGGCACCTACGGTGAAGTGCCGGCCACGGCCCGTGACTGCAAGGCGGCGGAGATCGGCACGGTGGTCGTGGGCGATGAGAACTACGGCGAGGGCTCCTCTCGGGAGCATGCAGCCATGGAACCGCGCCACCTGGGTGTCAAGGCCGTCATTGTCCGGAGCTTCGCCCGCATCCACGAGACCAACCTCAAGAAGCAGGGCATGCTCGCGCTGACCTTCGCCAATCCGGCCGACTACGAACAGTTCCAGGAGGATGACGTGATCGACATTCTCGGACTGAACAATTTTGTGCCAGGGACGCAGTTGACCATCACGCTGCACCATTCCGACGGCACGGAGGCATCGTTCCAGGTCAACCATACGTACAACGAGGCGCAGATAGGCTGGTACCAGGCCGGCGGGGCGCTGAACTTGATCCGGCAGCAGCAGACCCGAGCCTGAACGAGAAGAGACGACAACAGAGAAACCGGCGCCATCCTCCCGGGCGGTGCCGGTTTCTCTTTTTGTCTGCCAACCCGTGTTTGCTTGCGCCGCATTGGAAAGGGGAAGAGCAGTTTCCGCCGCCCCCCGCAGTCTCCACCGGGGTAGACTGGGCGGTGAGCCGTCCTTTCTTGCGGGTTTTGGCGACTAGATTTCCCATTGACAGATTTTGACATGACCTTTAGAATTGAAAGCAGACGGGACATCATGGTCGTGAAGCACATATTCTTGGCATGTTTCTTGTGTTTTTCATGAACAATAAGAAAGGAACCTGTGAAGATGCGAAGGAAAGGCTTTACTCTCATTGAACTGTTGGTTGTAATCGCAATCATCGGAATTCTGGCGGCGATCCTGTTGCCGGCATTGGCGCGCGCAAGAGAATCGGCAAGACGTGCGAGCTGCGCCAACAATCTCAAGCAAATAGGCCTGTCATTCAAAATGTATGCGAACGAGTCAGCGGGCCAGAAGTTTCCCTATTGTTCGACCCATACGGAGGGAAACACGCCTGGCGTGTGCGACAAGCCCAGTTCTGCGGGCTTCTTCTTCGAAGGCGAACTCATGTATCCGGAGTACCTGAGCGATGCCGCCGTCCTGGTCTGCCCGTCGGACGCGGAAGCCGCAAAGACCGTGAGCGAAAAGTGGCGCGTGGGCGGAATCGCCAAGAATCCGATCCTGCCGTGCAAGTTCAACAATGAATCCTACAACTACACCGGATGGCTGATCAGCGAAAAGGACCTCCTTCTCGGGGCAAGTCAGGATTTGTGCAACTCCCCTGTCTTTGCCACGCTGAACAGGGATTCGGGCGTGGCGGCCCTTGTTGCGGCGATTACTTCGGTGGGATTGAAAACTGACGTGATTGTGGCCCTCTTTGTGGTCCAGTATGCCATTGACAACAATATGTACGCGCTGACTGGAGCGGCTTCTCCGCAGGCCCTCGTGGATGCGGACATGGATGTTGACATGCTGGCCGCCTTTGGAGGCTCAATCGGAGCGCCCGGACCCCAGGGACTCAAGTTGAAGGAATACCGCCTGAGAGAGGGTATCGAACGCTTCATGATTACGGACATCAACAATGCCGGGTCTTCCGCCGCAGCTCAGAGTGATATTTCGGTCATGAATGACCGTGTGGCCGTAGCCATCGAGAACTTCAACCACATTCCGGGCGGGTCCAACGTCCTGTACATGGACGGACACGTCGAATTCATAAAGTTCCCCGGCAAGAACCCCGTCTCGCGCGTATACTCCCTGCTGGACGCAGGTTGATGCCGCGATAGACGTTATTCCAACTTTGCTCCCCGCACCCGTGCCCCGGGTGCGGGGAGTTCTTTTCGGGCTAACACTCCAGCCGCGTGCCCTCCCCGACATGGCATTTGTATTGGCATGTGGTTTCTATCCGAGCAGTCAGAATGAGCGCGGATTTTGGAGTGCGGCGGCAACGACGCCGCTTTGGCTGGCTTTGCGCGTTAGACCAGCCAAAGCGGTGTCGTCGCTGCGCTCTGCCACCGCACTCCCAAAACGGACAGCTTCGACTTCGCTCCCAGTCGAGCTACTGTTGTGCGGACCCTCCAGGGGCGGTATCGCGCGAACGCGCACCTTTCCCGGTTGTCGCATTCGAAGACTTGTGCGATAATTATGATTATCGTGGCTGAATCGGGCCGTGAACGGAGAAGATAATGCGCAAGATTACGGATGTAACCATTCTTGAAGGCTATCACCTGAAACTCACTTTTGACGACGGCAAGAACGGTACCGTTGACGTGTCAGCACTGGTTGGGAAGGGCGTGTTTTCCTGCTGGCAAGACCGTGATTTCTTTGAACGTGTCCAGATAGGCACCTCAGGCGAACTGCTATGGGGCGATCAGGTGGACCTATGCCCGGACGCCCTCTATTTGAAGATCACCGGGGTGAGCGTGGAAGACCTGTTTCCCGCCGCAAAGGATTATTTAATCCATGCCTGAAATATGCCGCTTCCTTGGCGTGGTAATAAAGATGTTCTTTGATGACCATAACCCGCCCCACTTTCACGCGGAATACGGTGACCATCACGCCCAGATAGACATTCAGCGTTGCTGTGTGCTTGGAGGCAGTCTTCCTCCACGTGTAACAGGATTGGTAATCGAGTGGGCAACCCTCCACCAGGATGAACTTCTCAATGACTGGAAGCGGGCGCAGGCGAGCGAAACCCTTCTCAAGATTGCCCCGCTGGAATAGTCCCGCCCTCCCAACCACATCACGGAATCGGCGCGTGCATCACACCACAACTCTTTCCGGTATTGTCGTAGACTTCCCATACGCTGGTCACGTAGTCTCCAACACGTAAAAAGGTTGGATAGTCAAGAAGCTTGGGACTGCCCTTATCGTCATGGTACGGCCACGGGAAGATCTGTTCCGGTTCAATCAACGAATTGTCCACATTCCGCCTAAAAACAATGTGACTCTCCGTCCATCCACCGTCGATGATGCTCAGAAACGGGGCTTCCGGATGGTCCGGTGAAACGAGATCCATACACTTCTTCTCCGAATTCCCAACAAGCAACAGCGGAAAGGGAGACCGGATTTTCCGGCCTGGAAAAAGGTAGAAAGCATTGTCGGCGCAGGCATAGACGACGGCACGCACGTCCCCATACTTTTCGATATCAGTGAGAATTGGAAACGTGGTCGTGTTTGCTATTAACTTTGCATCGGCGGCCCTGAAGGGCTGGGCGATTACGGAAGGAGTTCTTACGGGAAACAGGCTAAGATCTGGGTGCCCGTTCTCGTCCAATTGGGGCCACCGCATGGGACCGGCGAAGGTATTCCGATCTACACCGGGAGGAAGTGCTTCAAAATTGTAGCTAATGTCGCCGGAAGTAGAGATATGGCCATAGTAGTAGCGTTTGGGATAATTGAAGACGGTTAGATCATAGCTACCGTCCTCCTTCTTCAGGACATTGGCGCAACCCAACCGACCGTCGCCGCCGTACCGCGGTCTTGACGCTATAAGCTCGCCGTGGCGACCCAGGTAGAACTGCGCAACTGAAGTCTTCAGTAGGGCACTGGACTCGTCATTAAAGGCAATCTCCTCCTCGGTAACCCTTCTGAACGCCTCAGCCCGGGCCGCAAGAATAAGGAGTAGTAGGACAAGCACAGCGGGAACCCAAAACCTGCACCCAAGATACCGTCTTTCGACGGCAGGTGATGCATCTTGCCCGGAGTTTCCGGCTGTGCTTTTCATTATTCTGTTCGCTCGGCTTATTTCACCGCCTCCCCGTTGAAGACCACCTTCAGGTCCTTGTGCGAGTCGTTGCGTTCGAAGCGCAGCTTCGCACCGGCCGGTGCCTTGGCGTCGACGGTCAGCGTGTCGCCGACCTTCTTCCATTCCACCGTCACCGGGCCCTGGATGCTCGCGCTGGCACCCTTGGCCCAATCGAGACCGTTGAGGCGCGGGCTGATGCGGAATGCCGTGCCGCCGGGTGCTTCGGGCACAATCCCGAGGATGATGCGGTTGAGGAAGGTCACCGGCGCGGAGGACCATGCGTGGCAGTGGCTGCGGGTGGGGAAGCCTTTGCTGCCGGTGGTGCCACGGGCGAAGGTTTCCCATACGGTGGTTGCGCCCATGTCGAGCATGGGCTGGT
>CAIJOU010000278.1 GCA_903822375.1 Candidatus Hydrogenedentota bacterium | reverse complement strand
GGTCACATCGGCGCCATGTGCCGATATCGCCACCATACAGGCGACAAGCAGCGTACCCGACCACCCCCGCCAGCATTTCTTGACCATAATAATGTAGCCATTTCCTCAACCGCACTTCTCCCGTCTCAGAAAAACCATACCCCATATCGGCCGCCAATACAATTCGATTCATTACAGCCCTCCCATCACTCCCATCGCTTTCCCGCAGCAGGCCTCCTTCTGCTAAACTTCTGGTCATGTCATTGCCTGTCTATCACGAAAGAGAACGTACCATGAACCATCCCGAACGTTTCCGCGCCGTAATGAACTTTCAACCCGTTGATCGGCTTCCAATCATCGAATGGGCCATGTGGTGGGACCTGACCATTGACCGCTGGAAGCAGGACGGACTGCCCAACGAACTCAATGACGTCTTCGAGATTTCAGAATACTTTGGACTCGACCCCTACAAGCAGTTCTGGCTGTCCACCACCGAACAGACCATCGATGCCGAACAGCACCATCTCGACGGAAGTGTCAGCGGCATGGACGACTACCTCGCCCGCCGTCCGAACATCTTCCCGGACCATGCAAGCTCCATCGACCTGATGCGCCCCTGGGCGGAACGTCAGGCGAAGGGTGACGCCGTCGTGTGGGTCACGCTGGAGGGCTTCTTCTGGTTCCCACGCACCCTGCTCGGCATCGAACGCCACCTGTCCGCTTTCTGCGAGGAGCCCGAACTCATTCACACCATGAACAGCGACCTGACGAAGTTCAACCTGGACATCCTGCACCGCGTCTCGAAGGCCTGCGTGCCCACCTTCGTCACCTTCGCCGAGGACATGTCCTACAACCACGGTTCAATGATCTCCAAGGCCCATTTTGAGGAGTTCATGGCGCCCTATTACCGCCAAATCATCCCCGTGCTGCAGGAACTCAACATCATTCCCATCGTCGACACCGACGGCGACGTCACGGAACTTGCGCCCTGGATGCTGGGCGAGGGCATTCTTGGCATTCTGCCGCTGGAGCGGCAGGCCGGCGTGGACGGCATGAAGCTGCGCCAACAATACCCGAACCTGCGCATGATCGGCCACTATGACAAGATGGTGATGGCCAATGGCAAAGACGCCATGCGTGCCGAGTTCGAACGGCTGCTTCCTTTGATCAAGACCGGCGGATTCATTCCCAGCGTCGATCACCAGACCCCGCCCCATGTCTCTCTTGACCAGTATAGGGACTACTTGGCGCTCTTGCGTGAATACGCGACAACCGCCATAAGATGAGACAACCGTGACGAAGAGAACCTCTCCAACGGATGACTCCGCACGCACAGGCGCCCATTCCGCCCTGCGTCACGACCATCTTTTTGACGTCGGCAGTCTGGCCGCCGAGCGCGGCACACGCCTCGTAGCCTGGATTACCGCGGTCGCCATGGTGGCCGAGATTGCGGCCGGCTGGTGGTTCAACTCGATGGCGCTGCTGGCCGATGGCTGGCACATGAGTTCCCACGCGGCGGCCATCGGATTGAGCGCCCTGGCCTACGCCGCGGCGCGCCGCTATGCGCACGATCCCCGGTTTGCCTTCGGCACCTGGAAGATTGAAATCCTGGGCGGTTTCGCCAGCGCCGTGTTCCTGCTGGGGGTCGCGGCGCTCATGGTGTTCAGCTCCGTGGAGCGGCTGTTTTCGCCCATGCCCATTCACTACCGCGAGGCGATGCTGGTGGCCGTACTCGGGCTCGCGGTAAATATTGTCTGCGCGCTCATTCTCGGCAACGCCCACGAGGATCACCACCACCATGACCACGGCCACGGACATGACAGTCATGCACATCACCACGACCTCAACCTGAAATCCGCCTATGTGCACGTAATCGCCGATGCCGCCACCTCGGTGCTGGCCATCATTGCCCTCGCCGGTGGCCTGATCTACGGCTGGTCCTGGCTCGACCCGGTGATGGGTATCGTCGGCGCGTTGCTGATTACGGTTTGGGCAAAGAACCTCATCGCCGAGACCGGCAAGGTGCTGCTGGACCGGGAGATGGACCACCCCGTTGTGGACGAAATACGAGAATGCCTCGAATCTAACGACACGCGCATCACCGACCTGCATGTCTGGCGCGTCGGCAGGCAGACCTATTCCTGCGCGATAGTCCTTGTCACCCGCGACGACACGCTCACGGCACAGCGCGTCCGCGAGATACTCGCCCAGCATGAGGAAATCGTGCACAGCACCATCGAAATACACATTAACTCGTGATCCATTTATAAAGACCGCACAGAGAACAGAGGAGAACATCACACATGAGTATCCGGCACTTCGCGGGCCCGGCAGGTTCCTTCTTTCTGTGTGTGTTCGCCTGCCTGTTCCTCGTCAGCCCGCTGCTGCGGGCTGATTCGGCGGACACAATGGCGGCCGAATTCACCGCGCCGCCCGAGTCCGCACGCCCGTGGGTTTACTGGATGTTCATGGACGGCAACCTGACCCGCGAGGGTATCACCGCCGACCTTGAGGCGATGAAGCAGGCCGGCATCGGCGGTGCCATTTACATGGAGGTGGGCGTTGGCGTTCCGCGCGGGCCGGTGAAGTTCATGAGCCCGGAGTGGCAGGAACTGCTCGGCCATGCGTTTTCGGAGGCGGACCGGCTTGGGATTGAACTGACCATGGCGGCAGGACCGGGATGGTGCGGCACCGGCGGGCCCTGGGTGAAGCCGGAGCAGTCCATGCAGCACTTGGTATCGAGCGAGACCACCGCCACGGGTCCGGCGAAGTTTGACGCCGTCCTGCCAAAGCCGAAACCCCGCGTGCCCTTCTTCGGCGAGGACACGCTGACGCCGGAACTGCACAAAGTCTGGGAGGGTTTCTACAAGGATGTGGTGGTGCTGGCATTCCCCACGCCTGCCGGCAACGCCCGCATCGCCGACGCGGACGAAAAGGCCCTGTATTTTCGCCAACCGTTTTCGTCCATGCCCGGTGTGAAGCCCTTTCTGACGGCACCGGCCAACCCGACCGCCGTGGCCGCAGATCAGTGCATTCCTTCCGACAAGGTTCTGGACCTGACCGACAAACTTGAGCCTGATGGCAGGCTGGTATGGGACGTGCCCGCCGGAAATTGGACCATCATGCGCTTCGGCCGCACGATCACGGGACAGACCTCGCGTCCCGCGCCGGACCCGGGACTCGGGCTGGAATCGGACAAATTCGACACGGCCGCCATCGACGCGCACTTCGAGGCGTTCATTGAAACGCTGCTGAAGAAGACAGGCGATCCGCCACACCCCGGGCGGGGCCTGACCACGCTGCACTTTGACAGTTGGGAAATGAGTTCCCAAAACTGGTCGGAGAAGTTTCGCGAGGAATTCACCAAACGCCGGGGCTACGATCCCGAACATTTCCTGCCCGCAATGACCGGGCGCGTGGTGGACAGCGCCGAAATCTCGGAACGTTTCCTGTGGGATTTGCGCCAGACCGCGCAGGAACTGGTGGTGGAGAACCACCTTCTCCGGTTCAAAGAGCTGGGCAGGAAGCATGGGCTTCAACTCTCCGTTGAACCTTACGACCTAAATCCCACTTCGGACCTGAAACTGGGCGGCACGGCCGACGTGCCCATGTGCGAGTTCTGGTCGAAGGGCTTTGGCTTCTCCACCGAATTCAGTTGTTTCGAGGCCACCTCCATTGCGCACACCATGGGCAAGCCGGTGGTCGGAGCAGAAGCATTCACTGCAGCGCCCGGCGAGGACTGGCGGCAGTATCCCGGCTCGATGAAGGCGCAGGGCGACTGGGCGCTGTGCAATGGGATCAACCGCTTCGTCTTCCACCGCTGGCAGGCCCAGCCGTGGCTGGATCGCTTCCCCGGCATGACTATGGGCCCCTACGGCGTGCACTGGGAGCGCACACAGACCTGGTGGGACATGGTGCCCGCCTACCACCTCTACCTGGCCCGCTGCCAGCAGATGCTCCGCCGCGGGCTCTTTGTCGCCGACATCCTCTATCTGACGCCCGAAGGCGCGCCCAATGTGTTCCGCCCGCCCAGTTCCGCCGTGCAGGGCACCTTGCCGGACCGGCGCGGCTATAACTTCGACGGCTGCGCGCCGGACACGCTCATCGAGCGGGCCTCGGTGAAAGACGGCCGCATCGTCTTTCCCGACGGCATGAGTTACCGCCTGCTCGTGCTGCCACGCTTCGACACCATGACCCCGCGCCTGCTGGAAAAGATTGCTGCGCTGGTGCAAGAAGGCGCAACGGTCATGGGCGCGCCGCCGCGCAAGTCGCCAAGTCTGGCCGACTACCCGAACTGCGACACGCAGCTGAAGCGGTTGGCGGAGAAACTCTGGGGTTCCGCAACACTGGGAGCGCCGGCGTCCCCGCCGGCTCCGGAGACTGGAAACAACAACTTGCTCCGACACAAGGTCGGCAAGGGCATGGTCATCCTGGACGCGGAGGCCTCCGCGCCGGCACTTGCCAACCCGCTGTCGGACGCCAAATGGATATGGTCGGCTGAGGGCAACCCGGCAGTCTCAGCGCCACCAGGCAAACGGTATTTCCGCCTCGTGTTTGAAACGAAGGGTGATCGAGTCATTCAGTCGGCGGAAGCGGCAATGACGGCGGACAACAGCTTTGAACTCTTCGTAAACGGCCAGCGGGCCGGCACAGGCAACAATTTCAACCTCATCACGAGGATTAACGTCGGCACCCTGCTCAAGCGCGGTTCCGCCAACGAGTTGGTGGTGATCGCCGACAATGGCGATGACAAGCCCAACCCAGCCGGGTTGGTCGGCGCGCTGCACATCAGTTTTGACGACGGCAGCACACAGGTCGTCAACACCGACAAGGACTGGTCTTATACCGTGACCGAAAAAGGCTGCAAGGAGGGGCCGGTCATGGAACTGGGGGCCTCCGATATGGCGCCGTGGAACTTGAAAGGGCTCGCCCCCTGGCAGCGCGAACTCTACCCCAGCTATGACGTGACCGCCCAGTTGCTGAAGGACATCGGCGTGCCGGGCGATTTCTGGTCTTGGCCTCCCATGCGCTATATCCACCGGCGCGACGGCGACACTGAACTCTATTTCATCGCCAATCCGACGAATGAAGGCATGATTGTGAACTGCGGCTTCCGCGTGACCGACCGCCAACCCGAATGGTGGAACCCCGTGACCGGCGAGCGGCGCGACCTGACCCGGTTTGCCGAAGGGCAGGGGCAGACCGGCACGAATCTCGTGCTGTCTCCCTTTGAAAGCGGCTTCGTCGTGTTCAGAAGGCCCGCAGAACCGGCCGCAAACCCGTTGCGGAACTACCCGAAGGACCAAACCGTCCTCACGCTCAGCGCGCCTTGGGAAGTCTCTTTCGACCCCAAGTGGGGCGGACCGGAGAAGGTCGTTTTCGACACGCTGGAGGACTGGAGCAAGCGTCCCGAGCCGGGAATCAAGTATTACTCCGGCAAGGCCGTTTACCACAGGACCTTTGACGCACCTGCGGACACGGCCAAGGGCCGCTGCTTAGTGTCCTTGGGAAAGGTGAAAGACATGGCCTCGGTGAAGCTCAACGGCACCGACCTGGGCGTGGTCTGGTGCGAGCC
>CAIJOU010000277.1 GCA_903822375.1 Candidatus Hydrogenedentota bacterium | reverse complement strand
CGGTTCATTGCGCGAAGAAACATCCCCCGCCGCTTCGCGGCACCCCCTTCGAAGGGGGACTTAGAACCGCGCGCCGCTTCGTCTTGCTCGGGGAAAAACTTGGGATGTCATGTTAACCAATAACTCAACCGACGGCCGGCCTTAAGTCCCCCTTTGAAGGGGGATTTAGGGGGATGTGAACGTGGCACACGACCAATACAGGAGGATCATGCGTGGAACTGGAACCCTTTGTCTTTAACCATCCCGGCGCGCTCATCGGACTGCGCCACCACGCGGACACCGCCGAAGGCGACGACACGCTCGGCGCGGTCAACCGCTTCGCACTACGTCCGCTCACCAGCGATGAATTCGCCGTGTTTGAGATGGACCTGTGCCACAACCAGGTGGACCGCCATTTCAGCCGTTTCCCCGACGAGGAGCTGGAGAAGATCGACCGCATGACGCCGGGCCGTCCGCTCATGGAGCGCCACGACCTGCGCGGCTCGCTGCCGCGCGGCACCTTCTTCCGCTCCCGCATTCACCGCGACGGCGGGCGTGTGTCCGTGCGGCCCGAGGTCTACGTCCTGCGCACGGGCGACAACCGCGACTTCATCCTCAACATCGAGGGCGGTGTCTACCGCGAAACCTCCATCGGCTTCTCGTTCCGCGTGCCCGAATGCTCTGTGTGCGGCCGCGACCTGCGCGCCTGCGACCACATCCCCGGCCGCAGCTACGGCGACGCCACCTGCCACTTCATCATGCGCGACGTCGTCGAGGTGATCGAGGGCTCCGTCGTGCCCGCCGGTTCGCAGGGCACCGGCTTTGTGCCGCGCGGCGCGGCGGTCAACGCGGCCCGCGCCCTCGAATGGGCCCGTGAGCGTTACCACGAACCCATCGAACTCACCACGACCCACCGCCCTTGGGCCGACGAATAGGGGTATTCGGCCCGCGAAGAGAGAGCATGCCCATGCGGTCCTTTCGCTTCGCTCAGCGACCGCCTGAGCATGCCACGAAAGACGCACGTTCGTGGCAGCCTCAGACCTTGCACGCGCGGGGCGCGTGCAAGGTTTGGGGGTGCTCCCCACCCATTGCAAAGGCAGAGCACCCCCAGACGGTCCTTTGCTGTGCTCAGGAACAGCCTGAGGGTGCCACGAGTTTGTCCCTTACAACCCAACAGGAGGTTCCGCCATGTCCGGCCGCTGTGCTGAACGCTGCTCCTTCGAGCGCGCCGCCGAAGTGGAGTTTCGCGGACTCGCCGAAGACATCCACGAAATCCGCGACCGCGTGCTGCGCCTCGAACAGACCCTGGCCCGCGGCGTCCTGCTGCTCCTCGCCAACCTTGCCGGTCTCGCCGCGGCGCTCGCCCAGGGCGCGCTGCGGCATTGACAGGAAAATGGGTCGACTTCGTGGTCGCGCGTCTCTTGGGTCCCCCCTTGAGGGGGGTGGCCCGAAGGGCCGGGGGATGTGATTCTTGCACCCCCCCCCGGGGAACAACATCCCCCGCCGCTGCGCGGCTTCCCCCTTCAAAGGGGGATTCGGGACCGCGCGACCGCCAGTTGATTCTTACCTGTGGCACAACATCGAAAGGAACCCAGCCCATGTTCTGGACCCTCGTTTCCGTTGAACCGCTTGATCGCGCCGCCGCGCGCGCCGCAGACGCCGCGCCCGTCGAAGGCCGCTTCGTCATTCACCGCCATCGCGACACCCAGGGTCCCCATCTCGACCTGCGCCTTGAACAGGACGGCTGTCTTGCGGGGTTGCGCGTCGATGCCGACGCGCTGGAACCGGGCGCATGGGCGGCCGAGAAAGCGCCCCACGCCCTGCACTGGCTCCGGCAGGACGGCGACGCCGTCCGCGTGGACGCCGGCGCCTATGCCTGGGAGCGGCGCGACGCGGATGTCCGCGTGATGCGTCTCGATGGCGCACATGGCGTGTGCCGTCTGGAATGGCGTCGTGATGAGGGACTGCCGCCGAGCTGCCTGCGCGCACTCGCCGAAGCCGTGCATGCCCTCAATGTCACGCCCGACCGGGTGGCCGACCTCGTCCGCGACGGTGTCGAGGCGCGCGAGCGCGCTGTGGCGCGGCTCTGTGGTCTCGGTCGCGAACTCGACGGTCCTGCTTTTGATGCGGCCGCATGGCGGCGCCTGCTCGACCCGCTTTCGCTGCGCGAGATTCACGGCCACCTCGCCGCGTTTGAAACGCGCTTCGATCGCGCGTTTCCGCCCGAACCCGTATCGCGGCCCGAAGCCCTCGAAGACGAGGCGCAGCGCGCCTCGGCCCAGTCCCGTGCCGATCGGGCCCTGCGCCTGCTGAGAGACTGCTAGGGGACTGCCACCCATTTCCCACCACGCCGTTGGCATGCAAAACTGGCTTGCCAGGAAATGGGTGGCTGTACCCGTGTCATCCGGTTTGGGTACAGGCACCGGTTTGCCGTTTAGCCATCGCGCGCAGCCGCGCCTCGTGCGCAAACCGGTGCCAGCCCCCTTGTCTTTTCCCATGCATCCCATCAGTCCCATGCGTCCCATTTTCTTTCCCCAACCCCGGAAGCCGGCGGGGACGCCGGCGCTCCCAGTTACAACCCACAGGAGATCCTCATCATGGCCTTTGGAGACATCGGCGGACCGGTCACCGAACTCATCGTGACCTGCCGCACCCAATCCACCGGCACCGTCGCCATCCAGCGCGGTGACGCCCTCGTCCTGACCGGAAACTACAGCGTCGATCATGCCGCCGCCGCGGGCGGCGTGGTCATCGGCCAGGCGCTTGTCGACTGCGACCGCAACAGTGCCGCCATCCCCGTGCGCGTGCGCGGCGTCTGCGAATTCTCGTACGCCGGCGCGGCGCCGGCTGTCGGCGGTGCCGTGGGCGTCGCCGCCTCCGCCACTCCCGGCAAGGTCACCGTTCCCGCCAGCGGCTCGGGCCGCGGCCTCATTTTCAAGGTCGACGCCACCGCAGGCACCGTTCAGGTGCTGCTGTAAAGGAGACTCGTCCCATGCAAGACAAAGACACCCTCATGCGCGAACAGACGCGCTTTCTCGGCCAGGAACCGGAGCGGCTCCGCGCGGTGCGCGGCCGCGAACTGTACGAGACCCTCGACGGGCTCGGCCTCAGCCATGCCCACTTCTTCAAGGCGCTCGGCACGAACGTCGAGGACTACTGCGCCCGCGAGTTCGGCGTGGACCTGGGCCGCATCACCGTCGAGCGCTTCTTTGCCTCCGACGCCGGGGCCAAGTGGCTTTTCCCCGACATCGTGCGCGCCGCCGTGGTCGACGGCATGCGCTCCCGTCCGCGCTACCCCGAACTGATCATCCGCGACGAGCGCGTCGCCGGGGCCGTCTGCGACGTGCCCCACGTGCGCGAGTCGGAGACCGAGGAGGAACTGCGCGACGTGGCCGAGGGCGCGGCGATCCCCGAGTCGACCATCCAGTACGGCGACCGCGTCGTCCGGCTCGACAAGCGGGGCCGGGGCGTGCTCGCCTCCTACGAGGTGGTGCGCCGCATGTCCGTCGACATGCTCCGCATCCATCTGCGCCGCATCGGCGAACGGCTCGGCCGCGACCTCGACGTGCGCCTGGCCCATGTGCTCGCCTACGGCGACTCCTCCGGCGCGGGCACCGCGCCCGTTGTTCTCAACACCGCCACGGCCGACACCTGGGCCTACGCGGACCTCGTCAACGGGTTCATCAGGCTCTCCCTCGGCCACTACTTCACGCCCACCCATCTGCTGGCCAGCGCGGACACGCTCACGCAGCTGCTCAACCTCGACGCCTTCCAGGACGGGGTCCTTTTCGACTTCGCCAAGACCGGCCGGATGCCGTCGCCGATGGGACTGACCCTGGTGCCCATGGCGGGACAGCCCGATCACATGGTCACGCTGCTCGATGCGGGCTACGCCGTGCAGAAACTCACCGAGCAGGACCTGATTGTCGAAAGCGACAAGCTCATCCACCAGCAGTGGGACCGCAGCTACCTGACCGTCGTCACCGACTTTGCCGTCATCTACGACAAGGCCCGGGTCATCGTCAAGAGCGACTGGTCCTGACCTCCCATTCCCGTGGCACCCTCAGACCGCGTCGAAACGCACAGTGAAGACGCGGTTTGGGGGTGCTCTTGCGGAATGCGCGCCAGTCCGGCAGGGAGCACCCCCAAGCCCGAACCGTGTTCGGGCCTGAGGGTGCCACGAAGAAACGCGAAGTTCAATCTTCTTCCTATAGCGAATCGCCGCCGGCGGCGATCCGGCGCTCGCAATGACGAGCAACTCAAGGAGACACCCCATGCCCACCTTCGCCACCGAAGACGACGTCCGTCTCAAGTGTCAGCTTTCCGAAAGCGCCGCGTCCTCCGAACTCCTCGCCGACTGCCTGCTTCAGGCGCACCTGTGCGTGGTGATACGGCTTGACCCCGGCATCGACCCCGAACTCGAAGCCGACCGTCTTCGCGACGGCGAGGCCCTGCTCGCCGGAGCGCTTGCGCTGCGCGCACTGGCGGCGGGCCAGGCCGCGGACCGGCGCAGCGTGTCGCTGGCGGGCCAGCGGTTCGACACCGGCGCGCGCGGTCCCGCCCTGAGCGAGGCCGCCGCATCCGCCGAATGCCGTGGATGGGAAAGGCTTGCGCCCGTGCTGATCACGCCGCCCGCGCCGCTTCCCGCACTGGCCACCGACCCCATGCCCCTGGCAGGGGAGGACTGAGGCTGTCTTTCTATTGAGTGCGGTGGCCATGCCACCGCTTTTCCTCGCCGGG
>CAIJOU010000276.1 GCA_903822375.1 Candidatus Hydrogenedentota bacterium | reverse complement strand
GGCGAGGAAGACGGGCAACACCGTGTCGTCCGAGATGCGCTGGCCGCGCAGCACGTTGCGGATGTAAAAGAAGAACGCGCCCACCACGATCACGCCAATGACCGCCATGACGGACGGTCTCAGCCGCGGAAAGATGCGCACCAGCCCCATGGCCGCAGCGGCGCCGATGCAGGCGGGGATGATGATGGCGGGCAGGAAGAACACGACCGTGGCGATGTAGAACAGCACGGACACCTTCATGCTCAGGCCGTAGGCCAGAAACAGCGGCGAACCCAGAAAGGCAAGCGACCAGGAACTGAAAGCCACGCATTCGAAGAAACGGGCGTAGAAGAATTGGTCGTAGCGTATGGGCCCCTGCAGCAGATAGACCACTTCGTGCGAACGGTACAGCGTGGCAAAGGCAACCAGCACGTTGGAAAAGATGAGCAGCAGGAAGAGGGACAGCGACAGGATGCTGAGCAGGCGGCTCATGAGCAGTTCGCCGAAGTTGAACTCTGCGCTGGCATGCCCGCCGAAATTGACCACCCAGTCAAAACCGACGTGGAAGAAAAAGAAGGTGCCGACCCACAGCAAAAGCGCGGACAGGCTGATCACGCCCACCTTCAGCCTGGACTGGTCGCGCACGCTGGCGATTTCATGCCTGGCCATGCGCAGTTTTGCAACGATGACGGCCATCACCTGACTCATGCGGAGGGGTCCCCCTCGTCTCCGGCTTCGCGGGTTATTTCGAGGAATACATCCTCCAGCGAGCCGGGTCTGCGGCTGAGCGCCTTGATTTCCGTAACGGACCCAAGCTGGAGCAGCCGCCCGTTGTTGATGATGCCAATCTGGTCCGCCACCTCCTCGGCGATGGACAGCGTGTGGGTGGACATGAACACCGTCAACCCCTCTTCGCGGCATTTGCGGCGCAGGAAATCCTTAACGAAGCGGATGTTTTTCGGGTCGAGTCCCACCCACGGCTCGTCCACAATCACGATCTTTGGATCGTGCAGGAAACAGGAGGCGAAAGACAGCTTCTGGCGCATGCCGTGACTGTAGTCCTCGATGAGTTGGTCCGCCACGGACGCGATTTCAAACATTTCGAGCAGCGGCGTGCAGCGCGCGTCAAAATCGCGCGACTCCATTTTGTACAGCCCGGCAACGAAGCGCATGAACTCGTTGCCCGTCAGCTTGTCATAGAGGAACGGGTGGTCGGGCACGTAGCCGAGCAGGCGTTTGGCCTCGACGGCATTCTTTTGGATGTCATATCCGCCGAGCACCGCGCGTCCCGAACTGGGGTGCAGCAATCCCGTGAGCATTTTGATCGTGGTCGTCTTGCCCGCGCCGTTGGGTCCAAGAAAGCAGAAGAAGGTGCCGGCTGGAATGTCGAGATCGAGATTGTCCACGGCCAGGTTGGTGCCAAAGTGCTTGTTCAGGTGTTCGGTGAGTATCATGGTTTGCATGGGAATTCCGGGTTGGAAGGATGGGAAAAATGGGAGTACTGGGAAGTATGGGAAGCATGGGAAGCAGTGTGAGACCGGTGGTGCGCCGAAATGTGCCTGCCCCCGAATGGGGGCACACAACAATAGCCACGGGTGGAGCGCAGCGGAACCCGTGG
>CAIJOU010000275.1 GCA_903822375.1 Candidatus Hydrogenedentota bacterium | reverse complement strand
GTAGGGCCCGGCCCCCTGCGGACTACGCCCTCCGGGTTCCGGGCCCTACGCGGGAGAGGCCGAAATCCGGGTCAACAGAAGACCCGCAAAAACACATGTTGGGAACATCAGCTTTTGCAGAACTTGCGTTACACAACTTTCGGCGCGAACGCCATCGGCGTGGGGCAGTAGACAAAATACCAACGGTTGTGCGTCTTTATTGGCATGACACGAACACAAGGGTGAAACACGGATGAGCGGAAGGCAGGATCAGGACCGAAACGAACTTGCAGACCTGTACGACCGATATGGGGGCAAGGTCTATGGCTACTTGTTTATGATGTTGGCTTCACACGCCGAGACGGAGGACGCGATGCAGGAAGTCTTCTGCAGAATGTGGGAACGCGGCACAGCGGGAGGGGCCATTGAGAACCCGGTCGGATACCTGTTTCGTGCGGCCCACAATGAAGCGCGTTCCCGGACGCGGCGGCAGTGGCGGCGGTGGCTTCAGCTCGGTGCCGTTCAGGAAAGCGCCTGCATCCTCGAACCTGTGGACGCCGCTGCGAACGCCACGGAAGACCGCGAAGCCGTGGCCCATGCCCTTTCGCAGCTTCCCGCAAAGCAGCGCGAAGTTGTCGCGTTAAAGGCATTTCAGGACCTCACTTTTGCCGAGATAGCCCAGGCACTGAACATATCGCCAAACACTGCGGCAAGCCGCTACCGTTATGCCCTCGGGAAACTGGAGAACCTGCTCAAGAAGGAGGGATTTGGATCATGAACGAGTCAGTTGAATCGCGCCTTCGGAAATACCGGACGGCTGCGCCGCCGGACGCACTGCGCAATGCGATCCTGTCCAGGCTTCCCGCACGCGGGCCGCGCCGCCCCAGGAGGGGAATGATGATGGGGACAACACGGGTCTATCCATGGCAGCGGTGGCGCCGACGGGCCGTTCTTGCCTGCCTCGCGGTGTTTGTCGCGCTCCCGACGGCATTGGCCGGCATCGCGTGGAACAATCAGGTTGCCCTGGCCAGGGAAGTCCAGGCCATTCGCGCGGCGGGATTTCCGGCCACTCCCTCCGACCTCAACAGTTGCTATCCCAACCCACCCAAGGAGAACAACGCCGCCGTCACGTACCAACAGTCTTTTGCGGCGATGGAAAAGACCGGGCGGAATTGGGCGCAGGAGAATTTCGCAAAGGACATTGACAAGGCACCCAGGCAGAGCCCCATCGCCGCGGCGCTGCACGGGAAAATGCGGGAATACCTGGCCGACAACGCGGAGGCGCTGCGCCTGCTCCATGAGGCAGTCAACCGGCCCGACAGCCGCTATCCGCTTGATTTCAGCAAGGGTGTCCAAATGCTGCTTCCCCACCTGTCCAAACTGCGCGAGTCGGTCCGTCTGCTGCGGATAGAGGCGCTCGTCGCAGCCGAAGACGGTGACACCGGGCGTGCCCTGTCCGCCATCCAAGCCGCTCTGGTTGCGGCCGATTCGGTCCGCCGGGAACCGGTGCTGGTCTCCCAATTGGCGCGGATCGCCTGCCATCAGAGCACGGTGGACACCATTAACCGCGTGCTGAACACCGCCGACTTCTCCGACGCGCAACTGACGCAACTGGGTGCCTACCTTCGGGATGCGGAGGACCCGGGCGCGTTTACCCGCGCAATGGCCGGCGATCGTGCAGTGGGCTTGACCTCCTTCGACCATCCTGAGCAGTTCCTCGCCTTAAGCCCCGAGATCCAGAGTCTGGGGCCGGGGGTGGCGTCTGCTCTGGGCACGATCATAAACATCACCGGCATGGCCGCCGGTGACCGCCGCCGCTACCTTGCCATCATGGACGAGGTGATCACCGCGAGCCAACGTCCCCTGCCCGAGGCCATGGCACTCATGGACGCCATGGGTTCCAGAATCCAGGCGGAACGGTCATGGATTCCCAGCTTCACCGATTCCCTCGTGCCCGGCCTGATCCATTTGAGCGAGGCCTTCGCGCGCGATGCGGCATTCATCGCCAGCGCGGAAACAGCCGTCGCCGTTGAACGCTACCGTCTCGCCAACGGCAATGCCGTTCCCGAACGCCTCGAACAACTCGCGCCCGCCTTTCTCCCCGCGGTGCCCGTTGATCCCTTTGACGGCCAGCCCCTGCGCTATCAAAGCGGCGAAAATGGCTATACCCTCAACGGTGTCTATCAGAGCATGCCGGACAACGGCGGCAATCCCTACGGCGTAGGCCAACGGGGTGCCCGCGCAGACGTGGTCTTTCGCGTGGACCATACGCCGCCCGCCGCAAACTGAATACCGGTAAATGCTTATTGTCTCTTCAGTTGTGTCAATACGTGCGATCTGTGCATGCGCATCTTTATCGCAGCACCACCGGCAGACTCGTCTGAATGGTGACCGGTCCGATTAATCCCGACTCCGGTGAACCGCGGTAGTGCGTGGGAATGGTCCCGTAGTGGTTGGCCAGCGTGTTGTAGACCAGAATTTCCACCCTGTTCTCACCGGGCTTGACGAATTCCGACACGTCCAGTGTCCAGGGGGGCGTAATCTTCACGCCCGCCTTCTTGCCATTGATCAGCACCTCTGCCGTGGCGGCCACCTTGCCCAAATCAAGCATGACCCGGCCCTTGGTCTGTTCCGCTGTGAGCGTCACCGTCTTGCGGTACCACGCGCCGCCCGAATAGTCCGCCAGCGCTCCCGTCTGCGACCAGTCACCCAGCGCCATCTGGCCCGGACCACAGTCCAGCGCAATCGGCTCGGGCAGCGCCGCGCCGCCGTAGCAGCAGCGCTCCTGCGCCACACGCAACGCCACCTTTGTCGCCAACGGATTGGGCTGTGCCACAGTGGCGGTGTATTCCACCGCGCCGTCTCTGCGCGCGGGACCTTGTGTGACGGTCATCGGCGTGCCGTTCGCCCAGGCCTGTACAGTGCCGCGCGCCACGATGGTCATCGCGCGCAGTCCCGGCGGTGACACGAAGCGGTACCAGCCCGCGGGCTGGGCGGCCTGCGGCTTGGCGTCAAAGAGCACCATGGCCGGGTCGGTGTACCAGCGCATGGCCAGCGGGAAAGTTGCCGCCTCGTTGGGCGTGTTCGCCAATTCAAGCACAAAATGCGTCCGGCCGACTGCGTCATAGCGCAGCAGCACCGGATTGGCGCCCGCCTTGAGCGCCACTTTGGCGGACAGGTCCTCTATCTTTTTGCCGTTGACCCACACGGTCGCCGGTTTGAGATCTCCGGTGCGTATCACGGCGTCCGTATCGCGCGGGGCAGTGGCAGTGGTCCACAGGTAATACCGGGTGCCCGGCGGCTCCTTTTCGTATCGTATCTCAATGCCGGTGTATTTCGGCTTGCCCAGCACGATGAAATCGTTCGAGATCAGTTCTTTCAATCCATGGTGCCCTTGCGGGCCAGGATCGCCCTCGACGCCCCAGCGCATGGAGAAGTCGTAGGGCTGCCAGGCGCATTCCTTGCCGTCGACGACCGGCTTGGACGCCGGGTCAACCGCGGTCAGCACGGCAAGCGTCTCGTCGGCCGCCGCATCGTTTGGCAGCGGCCCCAGTTTCCAGAAGCGCGTGCCGAAGGCGGTGGTCACTTTTTGCCAGGCCGAATCATCCAAGTCCGGCGCCTCCCATCCGGGATTGGCCGCCGTTTCCTCTGCATAGACGAAACGCCGGGCCTCTGCGCCGATCATCTGCGTGGTTACGGGCAGCCGGAAATCGCCCCAGCGGTTGTCCAGCGTCGGCTTGAGTTCAAAGTCCCACAGCCCCTCGATGGTGATTGGCGCGACCGGTGCGGGCGCGTCACCCTTCACTGTCAACGTCTTCCCGCCCTGGCGCACTGTCGCGGTCTTCTCGCCGGCGCCGGCCGCATACCCCGTCACGGTCACCTTGCCGCCCTTCACCTCGACCGCGGACACGTCATCCAGGTCCGTCTTCTCGACGGAATTCTTGGGTTCGCCGGGGCTGAACACGATCAACTGCGGTTCATCTTTGTCGAGCGGCATGCGCACGGTTGTGTTTTCGCCCGAGGGGATGATCGTATTGATGGGCCGTGCGTTGCCGGTCCAGGGATCCCAGAGTTCCACCGTGCCCTTGGCGCGGAAAACGCATTCCGAGTTTTTCGGCGCGCCCATGACCATGAACACGTCGCGCGTACCGACCTTTCGGTGCAGCACCTGGCCTCCGTTGCCGGGGACGAAATCGCGCGGAGTGGACTTGGTGATGAGTTCCGCCACCGCGTCATTCGTTCTGACCGCAGCGCCCACGCCGCCCGCCGCATTGCCCTGCGGTTCGCCGCCCTTGCCGTCGCGCGCCTCGGACGCGGTCGCGCCGAACAGTTCTTTCACCTGCGCGTCCAGCACGGCATCCTGGCGGCCGATGCGGTCGCTGGCTTCGGGCAGTCCGCCCGTGGCAATGACCACGCCGCCGGCACGGAAGAAGGCGAGCGCCTTGTCGAGCGACGACTGCCGGATGGCCTTCATGGACGGCAGCACGAGCACCCGGTATGCTTCGCCCGCCACGGTCAACTGTTTGTCCGCTATCTGCGCGCGGTCCAGCGACTCGAAGTCGATGAAGTCAAAGTCGATGCCCTGCTTCATGTACATGTCGGTGCCTGTCTTGAACGCGGCGTCCGTGAGCTCCTCGCCGCCCATGCCCGCCTCCAGCGGGGCGGTGGGATACATGACCGCCACGTCGCAGCGGTGCACGCCCTGACTCAGCAGATAGCTCAGGCGTTCAAAGTACTTCATGAACGAGCCCATGTGGTCCCAGTAGGGCATGCGCCAATGGAAGCAGGGGGGCGCCCATTCCCAGTAGCCGCCGTGGGTCGTGTAGTACAGGCCGTGCAGGTTCAGCAGGCTCGCGCCGTACAGGAAGTTCTTGCAGCTTGAATCGAATATGGTGGCCGGGGTCGCGCCCCAGCCGAGGCTGTGGTAGCCCTCCAGCCACACGCGCGGCCGCTGGTACAGGTGCGCGATGGAACTGGACACCTTGTCCTTGCGCAGGTCGGCCTTGCCGCCCGGCGTGTCGTGGCCCGGCGCGGCGTACCAGCGCACGGCGCGGAAGTAGTCGCCGAACTCGAGCGGATTGCCGCCACGGCTGCCGGGGTCGCAGGCGTACATGATGCCGCGCTTCCAGTACCACTCGAAGACCGGGCGGAAGTAATTTTCTTCCGACAGCGCCACCATCACGTCCGAATAGTCGAGCCGGATCTTGGGTGTTTTCGGCCCAATGTCGAAGAAGAGCGCGGGCAGCACGGGCATGATGTCGTAGCCCTTGCGCTTCTCAAACTCCGCCGCGAAGCGGTCCGACCACAGCCAGCCGCCCACACCGAAGGTCAGTTCATCCTGGAAGAAATAATTGAGCGCCTTGGCCAGATCGCCCGGACAGTGGTCTGCGAAGGGCTGCAGGAACCGCTCGATGAGTTTCTGTCCCGAGGCCGGGTTCATGGGGTCCACCGAGCGCTCAGGTGAGTTGGCCACGATCGCCACCACCTGCCATTGCCCGGCCGGCGGCGTCCATTCGAGGCTGCCGCCGCTGATGCGCGACAGCAGTGAAACTTCCGAGCCGGGAACGATGGCCTTGTCGTTCATCTGGTACGCCGTCACGCTGACGCAGTCTTCCGGCAGTTTCCAGGTAAATGCCTTGCCGCCCTCGGCACGTTGCGTCTTTTTGTCGAGGCTTGCGCCGCGCAGTGACCCGTCGGTGATGCCAATCTTGTAAAAAAGGTTGTCGTGGCCGGGCCAGTCGATCGTGTAACCGCTGATGCCGATGCCCATGCCGCGCTTGCGGCATTCCCCGGTCATCCAGGTCCAGAAGTCCCACCACTTGTCCGAGAAGATGGGCGGTTCCACCGCATAGGTCATCATGCTCGGATCGTGCGCGTAGTTGATTTGCACCCCCGGGATGCCCGCCGCGTGCAGCTTGTCGAGTTGCCAGAGCAGCCGGTCCTTGTCCAGTGGGTCGCCCGTCCACCACCAGTAGGGCACCTCCCCATAACCCGGCGGCGGAGCCGCGAATCCCTTCAGCGCGTCCACCGCCGTGTCACTCGACGGGAAACCGGGCGCGTCCGCCGGTGGCGGCGAAAGCTTTGCGGGGTCGCTGAAATCCAGCGGCATGGCCGGTGCCGCCAAGCTCCACAATGCCGATGCGACGATCAAAAATGCGCTCATCTGCTCACCTTCCGTTATTGTGCACTGCTCTTGTGCCACGCGGGTACCGGCGCAGTATACCGAAAACGTGGGAACGGAGGCACAGTGCGGCACAGGGCGAGTACCAGAAATGGCGGCAGTCTTTATCCCCCTTCAAAGGGGGTGCCGCGCAGCGGCGGGGGATGTAATCCTGCCACGCAAACCCCAGCACAACATCCCCCGACCGCCTTTCGGCGGTCACCCCCTTCAAAGGGGGACCAAAAGGATGCCAATCCTGCTGTTTGCCCCGCCTACCCCCGCACGGATATAACTATGTCTCCTTTGGGACAAACCTCGGTAGAGCGGGAAATCCTGTATGCAAAAAGATTGGTGTGTGCTGGCCGTTGATCTCGGGACCTCCGGTTGCAAGACCGCGCTGGTCACCGGGCGCGGTGAGGTGCTCGATTGGGCCTTTGAGCCCGTCACAACGCTCTATTTCCCCAACGGCGGCGCCGAGCAGCGGCCCGACGACTGGTGGAACGCTTTCATAAAGACCTCCCGCGTACTGCTGGAGCGCCATCCCGAACTCGTTCCCGCCGTCGGCGCGGTGTGCTTCAGCACCCAGAGCGAGGGCACCGTGCCCGTTGACGCCGAAGGCAACGCGCTGGGTAACTGCATACTCTGGATGGACACACGCGGCGCCGAGCATCTCAAGCGCATCACGGGCGGGCTTCTTCAGGTCGCGGGCTACAAACCATGGCGGCTGTGGCACTGGATTCGGCTCACCGGCGGCGCACCCACGCTCACCGGCAAGGACTCCGCCGCACACATGCTCTTTATCAAGCATGAGCAGCCCGGTGTCTACCGCCAGACGCACAAGTTCCTCAACGTGCCCGACTACCTGAACCACCGTCTGACCGGCCGCTTCACCGCCACGGTGGACTCCATCCTTACGTCCTGGGTCACCGACAACCGCGACACGGACAACGTCAAGTACAGCGCGCGGCTGCTCAAGTATTCAGCCATCGACGCGGACAAGTTTCCCGAAATCGTGCGCTGCACCGACGTGCTCGGCACGCTCTGCCCCAGGGCCGCCGGCGAGCTGAGCCTGCCCGAATCGGTGGCCGTCGTCGCCGGGGCCATCGACGTTACCGCCGCCGCCCTCGGCTCCGGTGCGGTCCGTGACTACGAGGCCCACCTGTACCTCGGCACTTCGTCCTGGATGGCGGCGCATGTGCCCTTCAAGAAGACCGACCTCGCCGCCTCGCTCGCGTCCGTGCCCTGCGCCATACCCGGCCGCCACCTGCTCATCGCGCTGCAGGCCACGGCGGGCGGCAACCTCGCCTTCCTCAAGGACAAGGTGCTCTACCACAAGGACGAACTGCTTCAGGAGGGCCATGTGCCCGACGTGTACAAAATCATGGACCGCATCGCCGAGAAGGTGCCCGCAGGGAGCAACGGCGTCATGTACACCCCGTGGATCTACGGCGAGCGCGCCCC
>CAIJOU010000274.1 GCA_903822375.1 Candidatus Hydrogenedentota bacterium | reverse complement strand
GTTACACCGGCAAACCCGACCAGAAACACCGCCAAATTCGCGTTGTCCATGGCGTTCACAAAATCAAAGAGCCACACCCAGCGGCCCGTGTACTGCAGCACCAGTGCGGTCAACACCACCACCAGCAGAAAGACCAGTCCCGTCGCCAGCGCGCGCACCCAGTCCACCACCTGTGCCAACATATAGACCATTCCGACGATGAACACCGTCCGCCAGCCCGGACTCTCTCCCACCAGCAGTCGGATGGCCATCAAAAGGGCCATACACAGCCCCATTACCTCCATCAGCCGTATTGCCATCGACGTCGTCACCGCCGCCGTCGTGCCCACCGGCATCCGCAGGATTCGCCGCGAGAATCCGCCGCCCAAGTGCCCTGAATTGCGGATGTTCAGGACCAACAGCAGCGCACAAAGCAGGGGGATGGCCATGCTGATGTATCCCGAAATCCAGACAATGTCCCGCCATGGAAAGTAGGGCGAATGACTCATCCGCAGCCGAAGCAGCAGCAGCACCCCAACCACCAGACACTCCGCAACAAGCAGTCCGCCCACGCGGACCTCCTCCCAAACCAGCGCCCTTACCCTGCTGTTCATGACAGTGCCTCTCCTCTCAGGCCGCAGCCTGTTCCAAATCGTTCATCGGCGCCCGATGCCGCGCCCACAGTAGAAGAGGCTTCCAGCCTCTTTCTTTCATAGGCACGGACAGCGGCGCGGGAAGAACGCGGCAGGATGCCGCGTCTACGATATAGCGGCGCGCCAGCCGGGCGGTGGATGTTGTCTTCCTGTCCATCGCTCACACCCCCGCCGCAGGCGCTTCCGCAACCTGCGGCCGCTGCCGCATTTCCGGCGGCGCCACAGTGAACGTGATGTCCCCATTCATCCACCAGTTGTCTTTTACCTCCTCGCCCTTCTGGTCGGTCCTGTTCCGTCCAAAGCTGTACACCACAAACTCACCGTTCTCCTTCACGCGGTATGACAATGGCTTTGCATCGTTCCATGGGTCATTGGGCACGCTGTCCAAAAACGTGGGCATAAGTTCCTCCAGCCGCTCCGGCAACCGCCCGTTCGCCAGCCGGTACCGTTCCACCGCCAGCGCCGTTTGCGCCATGCCGAGCATTGTGCGGCAGCGCCATTCCGCCTCATACGAGCGCCCCAGCGCCGGCATCAGTATGAAGGCCATCGGCGCATGATAAGACATCGCGTGCGATATCTTTTCAAGCGAATAATCCGAGTTTGGCAGTCGGCCCGCCTTCGCCGCGTCCAATGCCTCATCCCGGAGGGATCGGTATAGCCGCCGCATCACCATGCGCTCCGTCCGATCCATGCCGACAAGGTCATTGCCCATGCACGCCACCGTGCCCCGCAACACCTCGCCCGCACTGCGTTCCCGAGTATGCGCGCCATTCTCCGACCGGTAGGTTTCATAGACAGAAGCCCAGTCACCGTAGTATTGCGCGTAGTTCAGTGAGAAAACCTCCTCGCCCGCCATCGCCCGAGAAAGAACCGGTCCCTCTTCCAATGGCGGCAGCGCCTGCTTCAGCCCGTCCTGCAACCGTGCCAGCGTGCTGTCGGGCATCGCGGTGCGGTTCATTGTGGTTTGAAGTCCGGCTACCGCGATGCCATAAACCGCGATACGCACCAACTGCGAAATGAGGATGGGTTCCCCCGCCAGCGAATTGGCCAGCGGGATCTCGTCCAATATCGCCGCGGCCGCATCGTCCGGACGCCCCTTTACCGCCGCCACCGTCGCCGTCACACCGAGGTCCCGGGCCAGCGACCGTAGTTCGGCAAGGTGCGGCAGTTCCACGGCGGGACCCTTGCGCAGGTCGATGGGATAACGGCTCCTGGTCAGCCCCGACAGCGCCGCCGCGTGAAGCTGTTCCGTCACCGGCCCCGCCACCGCGGTCGCGTAATCAAGCGTGGTCAGCCACACCGCCGCGGAAATCGGCTCCGTGCGCCCCACCTTCCCGTAGCCCTGGCAAAGCACATTGTCCAGCGCATCCCTGACCTTGCTCTCCTTAACCTGGTCCTGCAGCGCCGGATTCGCCTTCGCGCTCGCGTTCCATTCACTTAACCGCTTGTTGTGCTCCTTGACCGTTTCCAGGTAACGGTTGGCAAGGTTTTCCGCCTCGGGCACCGGCGCATACCATTGGTTTTCCTCTTCAAGCGTGGCCGGCAGTCCCTGCGCGCGCTGCGCCGCAAGCGCCTGGGGCGGCACGGGCCAGCGCAGCCACGCCACGCCCCCAAGCACCGCCAGCATGGCAAGTATCGCAACTGCCCGCAGCGGGACTGCGCCCTGCGCCGCCGCACGCCCGTGCTGCGCCGGGTTCTCCCGGTGCAGCACCGCGCGCAATCCCCCCGCAGAGGCCATCACCCGCTCGGGCCAGCACGACACCGCCAGCGCCGCGAAACCCGCGCAGTAGAGCGCCGCGAGTGTCGACGCAAAGGGGGGCAGACTCAGGGTGAACGGATACAGCACGAGCGCAATGCACAGCCACAAGCCGGCGCACACCATGATGGAACTGCGCCGAATCCACCCCATCCAGCCCAGCGCCGCAAGATTCACCACCAGCAACACGCTCGGGGCAACACCAAAGAACCATACCGCGAAGGGCCACAGCGCGGAATTCACAATCGGTCGCAGCACGAACTTGTCGCCAATCACAAAATCGAACGTGTCCGCGCCCAGCCATACCACCACACCGCCCACCACCACCGCCGCATACATCAGCAGCAGCCGTACCGACAGATTCATGGCGGTCCAGGCCAGCAGCCCAAACACAAGAACCGGCCCCAGCAGCGCCATAAGCACCTCGCGCAGACTTGCCTCGCCATGGGCCAATGCCGCGCCAAACAGACGCGCCGCGAGAAAGCGTTCCGGTACGAGATAGGCAACCAAATATACCGCCGTCACCACGGTCAGCATCACCGCCAGGTGAAATCCCGCCACCAGCATCCGCGTCCGCGACGCCTCGGCCCGGGGCAAAGGCAGACGGGTGCTCCATTTCAGTACCTGCCGGCCCCGCCACCCTTCATCCAACCCAACGATCAGCCGCCACCCTGCCGCCGCGCACACCATCGCCACAAACGGCATCAACTGGCTTATGAAGAAATACGTCTTGGTCGAGACCAGCCAGGCACCAAAACTGTTCGTTCCGGGCCGCGTGTCCAGGTAGAAATCAATCAGCCAATTCAGAACAACCCCGCCCACCCAGAACAGCATGGCTAATGACGGCAACAAAAAACGGTGTTGCCGCAGTTGATACCAGAGTTGCGCCGCACGGGCGGAGGCGAAAGGCCCCGCCTCCACAACCGGACCGGCGCGTCTGGCCGCGTCCGCCGGCAAGCGCCGCTGCCACAACACGACACGCTCCCCTCGTCTCGCCCAAACCACGAGTCCCAGGGACACGGCAAAAGCCAGCGCAATCCATCCGGCGATAACCATTACCGGGGGCGGAAGCGCCGTGCTCGAACCCGTCAAATGACCCCACCACTCCATCAGGCCGGTGAATTGAATCAGCAGCGCAAAGGCAGTCCCAAAAATCGCCGTCAATTGCCACGACAACACCGCCCGCATCCAGTCAAGCATTTGGACCAGGGCATACACGGCTATTACCAGCAGCACTGACTCCCAACTCGGCCCATGGCTGTAGAGCAGCCAGCAGGCCAGCTTCAGCAGCAGCGTCAGCGTGAGCATCTCCGCAAGACGGATCCCAAAGGTCACCGTCACCACCGTGCCCGTGTTCACCGGCAGCCGCAGAATGCGCCGCGAGAATCCGCCGCCCAGATGCCCCGAATTGCGCACGTTCAGCACCAGCAGCAGGCTGCATAGCAGCGGTATCCCCAGTGCAATGGCCAGCACACTGGGTCCGGCGCGCAGCCAGCCGCTAGCGAAAAAACCGTCCACATTCACGCGGACAATCAGCAGCAGCCCCACCGCCAGGCAGACTGCCGCGATGGGGCCGCCGACACGCAACTCCTCCCAGACAAGCGCCCTTACCCTGCTGTTCATGGCTAATTTCTCCCGGCGTCACGCCGTCGCTCGCGCCACAAAGATCGCCTCCAGCGTCGGCACGGCCGACTCCACAATCTCACAGTCCGCGGCCTGCGCGGCATGCACAAATGCGCCCTCGTCGCCCTCGCAGACCATGCTCCATTCGCGTCCGTCGCCCACGGCGTGATCACGCCCGGCAGATCCGGCCGCGCGCGCCCCGCCTCTTTGGCGCGCACGATGTATTTGCGGTGCCGCGCCTTTACCTCGTCCATGCTCATGTCCAGCACGACCCGGCCCTCGTGGATCATCGCCACATGGTCCGCCACCCGCTCCACCTCCTCCAGCAGGTGTGACGAGAACACCACCGTCCGGCCCTCGTCCGCCACTGTACGCACCACCGCCGCCAAGATGTGCTGCCGCGCCACCGCGTCCAGGCCTGACGATGGCTCGTCCAGCAGCAGCAGTTCAGGCCGGTGCGCCAGCGCCGCCAGCAGTCCCGCGCGCGCCAGTTCGCCCCGCGACAGGTTGCCGATTTTGGAGTCCGCCGCCAGGCCGAATTCCTCCCGTAACTTTTCGGCAAACACCGGGTCCCAGTTCGGGTAGAAGGCCTGCGTGTATCGCATCAGTTCCTTCACCCGCATCCAGCGCGGCAGGTCGCGGTCTTCCGAAAGGTAGCCGATGCGGCCCAGCACCGCCGTCGGGTCGTATACCGGGTCAATTCCGAACACCCGCACCGACCCGGTCTTCGCCTGATAGGCGCCCAGCAGGTGCTGGAT
>CAIJOU010000273.1 GCA_903822375.1 Candidatus Hydrogenedentota bacterium | reverse complement strand
CAGCACGTGGTAGTCGTGAAATGCGCGGCGGTTGCTGACGATCAACTTTTCTCCGGTCTTTTCGGCCATGAATGCGGGGCGTCCTTTTCAGGGGTGTATTGTAGCATCATTGAAGGCCCGCCTGCGTGTCCGGAGCATCACGCAAAGAAATGAACGGGAAAGATCAGGACGAAGGCACAGGATGCTTTGAACAACCACAACGAAGACGGGATTAAAGGTCTTCTTCCCGCAGCCCTGCCTGTTTGAGGAGATGCGCCAGGAGGCCTTGCTTGAGTGGCTGGTTGGCGTGTATTGGAAGGGAAAGACGCACCACGCTGCCTTCCTTGCCGTAGATATGATGGCTGCCGTTTATGCGCTTAAGTTGCCAGCCGTGCGACTCCAGTGTCCGTGCCAGATCCTTGCCGGACACGCTCTTCATACGGCAATCTCAATGGTACGGGGATGTCCTTCGCCACTGACCGGCCCCACGTCCACCGCAAGACAGCCTTCCACCGCCTCATAGAGATTGGCCAGAAGCTCCTCGAACGTTTCCCCCTGTGTGGCACAACCGGGAATGGCAGGCACTTCCGCCCAGAATCCGCCCTCTTCCGCTTCGTGCACTATGACTTTTATCTTCACGTTTTCGTCCTTTCAGTCACCACTCAACAGAGCACGTCACCGGCATCACTCCCCACATAGGAGTATAGCACGCAGCAGACCATTTTCTTCGCTACCGATTCAACTGCCGGTCCAGCCAGGCAAAGGCGGCGTCCTGCATATCGCGGTTGAACTCGTGGGGGGCGGGCCACATGCGGGTTTCGAGCCTGTCCTCCGCGTCCGCTTCTTTCCACGCGATGCGCAGGATGTTCCATGCCTTCTCTACGCCCTCGACGGGGAAGAGCGTGTCCTTGTCGCCGTTGTAGAAGAGCATGGGCTTGGGCGCTGCCAGCGCGGCCACGGCGGGATAGTCGAGCCGGCGGCGCAGGCCGGGGGCGATCATGGAGAAGGACGACTGGCCCGTGGTCTGGTTGTTGCCCGGAGCCATGAGCACGTCGGTCGTGCCCATCCAGCAGATGGCCACGCCCGCGGCCACACGGTCGGACAGGGCATTGACCATCCACGTGCGGTGGCAACCCATGCTCAGGCCCACGGCGCCGATGCGCGCCGGGTCGACCTCGGGCTGGCAGGCCAGGAACTCGGCGGAGCGCACATCATCCCAGGAGATGACGCCGAGCCAGGTCATGCCCAGTTGGAACAGGTTGGCGGCGAGCTGCTGCTGCGCCGTGTACTCCACGCCTTCCTTGCGGCCCCGTTCGCCCCAGAACAGCGCGTCGATGGCCAGCACGACATAGCCTTTTTCGGCGAGTGCATCGCCGATGAAACGGCCGCCGTAATACTTGTCCACCCAGTCGCGCGCGTCCTTTTCAACGGCGGCGTCCACGCCAAAGGGGCGAACGACCTTCTCCTTGCCGATGCTGAAATGCGCGCCGTGGTCATGCAGCGCGAGCATGGCCGGAAAGGGGCCCTTGCCCTTGGGCACGAGCAGATAGGCGGGAACGCGGTACAGCGCGGACGGACTGAACACGATCCTGCGCGCCACATTGGTGCCGCGGTCCTCCTCGGCGAGCGTCGCATAGGCGGTGTCTTTGGGCGGCGCGGGCGCCTGCTGCAGGCTTTCGACCAGTTTGGCGCGGCCATCGCGCTGCCATGCCTTGAGCGCCGCGCTGTCGGCGGTACCGGTTCCCTTGAAGTAGTTTTGCGCCAGCGCGTTCCGGGCGGCTTCGGCGAAGACGGGCAGGCCCTTCTCCATGCCGCAGGGCGGATAGTCCGCAGGCGCATTCCGGCGCACCAGTTCGGGACGCAGCGCCATGGCCGGCAGCTGCACCGGCTTCACCCGGTCCAGCAGCTTCTGCAGTTCCGGCCCGGCCTCCAGCAGCCGTTTCGGGTCGCGGTGTTTGGCGTAGAAATCGAGCACCTGCGGAAAATAAACGACCGCCTCGGGGCAGGAGCCGCCGGCGCTCACGATGCCCTCGTCATAATCGCGTTTGCCGTCGCGGTCGCCCGGCTTCTGGTACAGGTTCTGGGTGGTCTTGCCGTCCTTGAGCGCGCCGGTGGACACTTCCCAGCCTTGAACACCGCACAGAAAAGCGCCGGTCTTCTGCAGGCCCAGCATGCGCGCGCGCAGCGTGCGCTCGATGGCGTCAAGTATGGGGTTGACGTCGTCGCCCTGCGTTTCCAGGAAGGCCGCGGCGCGGCTCAGGTGCATGGCGTGTTCCATGGCCTGGTCGATGAGCAGCGTGCTCGATTGCGGGTGGGGATAGCGCCAGCCCCCGGCGGGGTCCTGCGATTCCACCAGAAATTTGGCCACGGCGCGGATAACCTCGGTGAGACGCGGTTCGTCCGGCGCGTGGCGCGCCAGTTCGGGAAGCCCCTGCAGCGCGTAGCCGATGATGTAGGGTTTGGCGAAGGGGTGCTTGTAGCCAAACTCGTCGCCGTCAATGAAGGGCGGGTCGGCCTCGATGGGTTGGCCGCCCTGGCTGAACAGCCCGTCTGGGCCGAGCTTCCCGCGCAGTTCGCGGAAGAGCCGCAGCGCCTCGTCGAGCCAGGGGCGGTGGCCGGTGAACTCGTAAAGCCGCACAAAATCGAGCACGTCGCCGATGTTGCGGCATTCGCCCTCGTTGGTGTGGATCATTTTGGCGGCGTATTCCGTCTGCCAGCGCAGCGCGGCGGCATGGCGCGGGTCGCCCGTCTCTTCATAGGCATACAGGAACGAGTCATAGCCCTTGGTGCAGAAATGCACGGCCGTGTTGGACCGCCACATGAAGCTCTGGTCGCCGGCGTGGGTCTTGTCGCCGTTGGCCGAGGCGTTGTTGTAGCGTGTGCCGCCAAATTCATCCTTGCGGTCCGTGCCCCACCAGATGCTCAGGCCGTAGAAATTGGCGCACCAGTTCAACGCGGCGGTGCGCAGGCGTGCGTCGCCGCTGCGGTAATACTCCTCGAAGATGGCGGGACAGTGGTTGAGCCGGTTCATGCCGTAGGCCCCTGCGGCGGGCATGCTCGTGATGTTGCCCGCATCCTCGGGATTGGACAGGCAACCGGCGGCCATGGCATTCTGGTGTTGCTGCCGCGCCTCCTCGAAGGGTGTGTCCAGAATGGGCGGCGTGCCGCAATGGTACAGCGTGTCGAAGAGGCCGGGCGTGACGGTGTACTCTGCATTCTCGTCGGCAAAATGGACGGGCGTGGCAAAGAAATCCCACCCGTTGGAATTCCCTGCGCTGTCGGACAGAACGACGGTGGTGCTTGCGGCGCGCCATGCGCATGACTGCATCGGCAGCTTCACAGCAGTCGGAAGAGGCGGGGGGGGCGTCGAATCGCCCTCGAAGTTCCAACTCAGTTCCGGGGCGTAGTCATCGCCCGGCGCACAGCGCTGCACATGCAGCGTCAGCCGGACCTGGCCCCTGCAGTCCAGTTGCGCCTCCAGGATGCGCGGCCACTGTGGGTCGGGCACGAGCACGCGCACCCACAGGAAGAATCGCCCTTGTTCCACCACCTCCGTGGTGATTCCCGGTATGCCGGTCAATGGCGGCGCTGTGGGGGCAGCCTGCCATTGCGTCGTGCCTTCTTTTGCCAACCTTGCCCCGTTGGCGTCCACCTCCAACTTGTACGCGCCCAGTTCACCTGAGAAAGCGCCGTCCTGCCGAGCGGGCGCGGCGAGCGGCGGCGTGTCGGTGAGGCTGAATGTAATCACCGGACTGACATAGTCCGGCGAAAGGCGGTCCATCGGGAAGGTGATGATGGCGCGGCGCACCGAGTGCGCCGCATCGGGATGCACCGTCAGCACGCGCAGGTCGACAGGCACCGTCACGTCGCCCAGATTGGCCAGCAGTCCCTTGCCCTGCGGCAGCGCTCCGGGGGGAAAGGGAAGCGACATGCGCACCAGGTCGCCTTCGGCCGGAAACTGCGCGCGGCGCACCGACGGCAACCGTCCCGGTTGCCCGTCCATGGCCGTCTCGCCCACCGGCGGCGGCGAGAAGACAAAGTGGTCCACCCAGGCCTTCGCGTCGGTGTCGTCCCAGGCCGTGGCCGAGTGCGCCGGGACGAGAAGCAATGACACCAGAATCCACACTCCTGCAAATCGTGCCGCGTGCATGGGCTGACCTTTCTTGGTTACAGACGCTGTAATCTATGCCCGCGTGGCGCCATGGTTCAATGTGTGCTTTATTTTGGAGTGCGGTGGCAGAGCGTAGCGGCGACACCGCTTT
>CAIJOU010000272.1 GCA_903822375.1 Candidatus Hydrogenedentota bacterium | reverse complement strand
CTTCTCAAGGAGATGCTAATCCCATGAGTGTTCTGGAAGCGATCGGAAACACGCCGCTGGTGCCGTTAAGGCGCATTCACAGCAACCCCAAGGTTGAGATCCTGGTCAAGCTGGAAGGCAGCAATCCCGGGGGGTCCGTCAAAGATCGCCCCGCGCTTTACATGATTCGCGCCGCCGAAACCTCCGGCGAACTCAGCCCCGGCAAGACCATCCTGGAGCCGACCTCCGGAAACACGGGCATCGCCATCGCCATGATTGGCGCGTCAAAAGGATACCGCGTCGTGCTCACGCTGCCCGGCTGCGTCAGTTCGGAGCGACGCCGCATCCTCGAAGCCTTTGGCGCCGAGGTCATCATCACCCCGCCCGGCGAGAGCACCGACGGCGCCATTCGCCTCGCCCACGAAATGCTTGCCGATAATCCCCGCAAATACTACATGCCCAACCAGTTCGCCAACCCCAACAACTGGCTCGCTCATTACGAGACCACCGGCCCCGAGATATGGGACCAGACCGAAGGGAAAGTGACTGCCTTTGTGGCCGGCATGGGCACCACCGGCACCCTCATGGGCGTGTCCGCCTACTTGAAAGAGCAGAACCCGGACATTCAAATCTACGGCATCGAGCCCACCCCTGTGCACGCCCTCCAGGGGCTGAAAAACATGTCCGCGTCCATGGTGCCCGAGATCTATGACCGCTCCAGACTGGACGCCGTCCTCACCGTGGAAGACGATCCCGCCTTCGAGCTTACCCGCCGCCTGGCCACCGAAGAGGGCATCTTTTCCGGCATATCCAGCGGCGCGGCCGTGGTCGGCGCCCTGCGCGTCGCCGAAACGATGGAATCCGGCACCATCGTCGTCATCCTTCCCGACCGTGGCGACCGCTATCTCAGCACCACCCTCTTCCGCGCCACCTGCGGAAAATGCCCGCCCTGAGCCGATCCTTTGCCGTTTCGTTATTGTGCTCTTGGGCAGAATGACGAAACACCCGAGTTTCATATTCACGGGAGACCGACCATGCTGACATCCTGCCTTATAGCCGCCTTCGTACTCACCGCCCAGCCGCCGGCAATCCACAAACTCGGCACCATTGACTGCGATCTGGTTGAGGCAACCCCCGTCGTGTTTCACGGCAAGCTCTACCGCTTCGAATACGTCCGCGAGGGCTATTACGCTAACAAGACGGGCGCGTCCTATTTCCGCTTCATCGACACAGCCACCGCCGAACCCACACCGGCCTTTGCGCGCGGATACCATCTCGGCTGTGCGTTCGTGGACGGCGACACGATGTATGCCTACGGAGTACCGAAATGGGGGGGAGACGCAATCCACGTGTTCTGGTCCACTGACCTGAAGGAATGGGAAGACACCGAGGCTATCAAACTGCCCGGCTGGGAAATCTTCAACAGCTCCGTCTGCAAGGGCAAAGAGGGCTACACAATGGCCTTCGAAATCGGTGCGCCGAAAGAGGAGGCGGGTGTGCCGTTCACAACGCGCTTCGCCCTGTCGAAAGACGCACGGACCTGGACCCTGACGCCCAGCGCGTGCGTGTACACAAAAGAGCGCTATTCGGCCTGTCCCGCCCTGCGCTATGTGGACGACCAGTATTACATGGTCTATCTCGAAGCCTACCCCGGATTCTACGCTTCGAACATCGTCCGATCGAAGGACCTGGTTGCGTGGGAAGAGAGCCCGTTCAAGCCCATCATGAAGCACTCCGACGAGGACCGGAAGCTTGCCAATCCGAAGCTCACACCCGAACTCCAGAAGCGCATTGCCGAGGCCAAGGACATCAACAACAGCGACATGGACTTCTGCGAATTCAAAGGCAAGACGGTCATCCTCTATTCATGGGGCAACCAGCAGGGCGTCGAACACCTGGCCGAAGCGGAATACAACGGCACCGAAGCCGACTTCCTCCGAGGCTTCTTCCCCGCGGCAAAATAACCGGACGTGTGACGACGCCGCGTCAGCCAAGCTGGAAATAGCAATGGACGTTGTCTATCCAATAGCGGAAATCTTTTCGTCAATTCAGGGTGAGGGCCAATGGGCCGGTAACCTGATGACGTTCATACGGTTCGCCGGATGCAATGTGGGCAAGCCTTATACGCCCGCAGCACGCGAAGCACTGGGCCTGCACTATTATCAGGAGCGTTGCACGG
>CAIJOU010000271.1 GCA_903822375.1 Candidatus Hydrogenedentota bacterium | reverse complement strand
TGTACTGCCGATAATGCGGCCTTCCACCGTGACGCGCGCGACCTTGGGCCCGGAAACAGCCCATACCTGAATGCCGCACAGCGGCTCGGGATGGGAGCAACCCTCAACCACCCAGGTCACCGGCCAGGCTGTCCCGCCGAATATGGCCTCCAATTCAGGCGCGTGCGCGCCCGGAATGCCAAAGATCTCCATGGACACAATGTCCGCCCCCAAGCCGCGGACCACCGAGGCCAGCCGGCGGCAGAGCGAAGAAAAATCGTCCCGGGGACCGGGCAACGCCGTAAGGAAGTGATCCGTGCAGCCCTGCCGCCGCAGTGCGGCGATCTGCACTCCCTGTTCCGTACGCCGCTCAAAGCCGCGCCCGTCCTTCTGATTACTGCAAGTCATTGCTGCTCCTGCGAGATTGGGTTGGGAGACCATGTAAACGGGGCGCTCACTGTGAGAGTACATAACCGATGAGATCGGAAAGTTCCTCTGCGGAGAGTCCGCTTGTATTTGCATGCTGGTCTTCGGGGTTGCACTTCTTCAGGACATCCTCAATGGTGGCCGCGCTGCCGTCATGCAGGTAGGGCGCGGTGCGCCACACTTCGACCAGCGTGGGCGTGTCTGTTGGCTTGCCCTTGTCCATGCCCTTGGCCGTGCCGACGTTGTACTGTTTCAGGTCGGTGAAGAGCGGTTTCGGGTGGCATGTCGCACAGCCCGCCTTTTCAAAGACGGCCTCGCCGCGCTTGGCCGCCGGGCTGAGTTCATCCTTGACGAGGACCGGGCTGGGCACCGGCTTGAGATTCTTGAGGTACGTGTCGATGGCCACGGCATCCGCTTCGGGGCGCACGGCGAACTGGATGAACTTGATGCCCGAACGCACGGCCATTTCGGCCGAGTCGCGGATGCCCAGACTCATGGACGGGGGCGTCTGATGGGCGAGCAGCATGCTCTTCGTGTTCTTCGGGTTGCCGATGCCGTCGTTCAGCAGGTCCCAGTTGAGACCGTCCACGCGCGCGTCGGGATGGCAGCTGGCGCAGCTCTGCCAGTGCTGGAAGCAGAGGTCGGCGTCATGGAAGAACTTCTCGCCCGTCCGTTCGGGCGTCTCGGCGGCCTTGCCCAGCGCGATGGTGCGAATCTTCACGGCGCCGTCGGCGGCGATGTCCAGGCTGTCAATGCTGTCGGTGAAGTAATTGGCGGCGTAGGCGGTGGTTCCGGCAAGCACCAGCGCGCGCGGACCGTTGCCGGCAAGTTTGATGCGCTTGCGCAGGCCGACCAGGAAGGACAGGTCGTTGGGCACGTCCTCGGCGGCGGCGGACACCTCGGACACGCGCTCGCCCGCGGCGACCTTGCCGAGTTTGGCATGCAGCGCGGCCCGGTCGACAACGCTGATTTCATGGGTGCCGGCGTGGGTCACGCAGAGGCTCTTGCCGTCGGCGGTGCAGGCGACCGCCCAGGGATTGGCCGCGCCCAGGTCGACGTCGTCGAGCAGGACGGTGTTGACGAGTTTCTTCTGCTCCGTGTCGATGACGCTGAGCGCGTTGGTGTTCATCCATCCGCGCTCCAACTGGGTCGTGGGCAGCTGGTAGCGGGAGAGGATATGCGCAACATAGGCGAACTTGCCGTCCGGGGAGACGCAAACGCCGTGCAGGCTCGAAGAGCCGTTGGGCAGCGTGATCGTTGCGGCAACGTTCTTTGCGGCGGTGTCAATGAGGGACACCGACGCGGCGGTGTAGTCGCCGTCGGAGGCGCCGGTGGGCAGCAGATTGGCCACCACCAGCGTCTTGCCGTCGGGAGTGACGGCCGCGGCGACCGGTTCGCGGGACACCGGGATGCGCGCCAGTTCGTTCTTTCCCGCCACGTCGATGACCGACACGTCATTGTTGAAGCGGTTACACACGAACAGCGTCGCGCCGTCCGGACTTACGACGGGCGCGACGGGGGTGTGCCCGGCGGCAACGGTTCCCTGAACCTCGCCCGTGGCGGCGTTTATGATGCGGACACAGCCTTCCGCCACGGCCCCGGTGACGAAGAGCGTCTTGCCGTCGGGTGACAGCGCCAGACCGCCCGGCGCGTCCGGCAGCTCAATGCGGCGCGTCACGGTCCCGTCGGCCGCATTGACCACGGCCACCGCATTCCCGGTGAACTCGGCCACATACAGCGTCTTGCCGTCCTGGTCGGCGACCATGGCGCCGGGCGAGCGGTAGGCCTCGGCGGCGAATGCCGTGCCGCACAGGGCGGCGGCGAGGAGTGTTGCCGCCGTCACCAGCAGGGCGAATGCGGACCGTTTCGATGTTGCACGCTTAGTAGCCATTTCACGTCCTTCCGTTGCTGTACTCACTGGTTGTCGTAAACCTTTGTTCCCTTGACAATCGCCTCGCGGTTTCGCGCTTCCACCGCCTGCCGCTCGGCATATTTCTGCTGGCGCCGCTGGTCGACCGGACAGGCCGCAAAGCCCTCGAGGTCCTCGCCGCGCGGCGCGTTCTTCAACGTTTCGGCGCCTTGTCGGATGATCTCCAGCGCTTCCTGGTAATCGTCCCAATTCTTCGCTTTCAGGTCGGCGAGACAGGGGCTCATCGCAGGCCGGTCAAAACTTACCTGGGGACCCTGGTCCTTGCTGAACCCCATCCGTTCGGCAAAATGCACGCCGACCAGCGCGGTCAGACGGGCGGTCTGCCCCCCGTCCAGGGGGCTGCGCCCGGCCAGATTATCCGGATAAGCCGACGCGTAGTCTGGATAGTAGGGGGCATTGATGTCAATCCAAGTGACTATGCGGTCAAAGTCTTCCGGGGAAAGGGTGACCCCGTTGTGCGGCTGCAGAAGGACCTGCGCCAGCCTGCTCGCATGGGAACCCCAGGCGTAGGCGTGCTGGATCTGTGCGGGCCCCGCGCCGACGGCGGCGATTATCTTCTTGCGCCACAGTTCGGTGTACGAGGTGTTGAACGCGAGATCGCGGTCGCCCGCAAGGTTGAGTTTGCGGGCGGCCTTCTTGCCGTAGTCGTGGCAGCCCATGCAGTTGCGGTCAAAGACCGGCTGCACCTCGCGCAAATAACTGAACATGCGGGCGGGCCCGTGCCAGCCCGTGAGCGTGTCCGGCGGGCGGCGCAACGCGGCCGGCATGGCGGCGCCGGCGAGGGGGGCAGAACTTCTGCGCTCCTCATGGCAGCCCACGCAGCCCTGCGTTTCACCAGCCTGCACGATGGTGCCGCTGCGCATGGACTG
>CAIJOU010000270.1 GCA_903822375.1 Candidatus Hydrogenedentota bacterium | reverse complement strand
GTCGGTGGCGCGGACAAGGTGCAGTCGTTCCAGTCCTCCGCGCAGATAGAGGGCATCGGCGACCCCTTTTTGTCCGGGCGCATCGCGATGCAAATCAACGGCAACTATTATCTGGACTACGTTGCGCGCAACAAGCCAAGTCTCGATTTCGAACTAGCCATGCCGCCCATGCCCCGCGAGGGAATGGAACCCGTATCGTGGTCCGGCGGCTTTGCATGGATTATTCCGGAAGACTCGCGCCACCCCGAGGAGGCTTGGACCTTCGCCAAGTTTATGAACAGCTTTGACGCGTGGATGATTGTCGCCGACGGACAACGCCGCTTTAACGAGCGCGAGCGGGGCAAGGGCGCCTTCTGCATTCCCATGTACAGCGCCAACCGCGCGGTGAACGAGGCGGTGATGGCGCATGTGAACCAGTCGCTGCCCGAAAAGTTCATCCGGGGCAACCAGGTGTGCCTCGATGTGCTGCCGCACTGCAAGCACCCGCCCGTGTCCGTCGCGTGCACGGAACTGTGGGACGCGCAGGTCACGGCCATGTTCGACGCCATCTACCACATGCGCTCGCCCAAGGCCGCGCTCGACCTGCAGCAACGGCGCATTCAGTCCGCGCTTGACCGCTATTACAAGCCGCCCGAGGGCACCGTTGTTCCCGCGCGGACGCTGGCGTGGATCGTAATTGCGCTGAACGTTGTGGTGCTTGCCGTGGCGCTGGTGTTCATCGGTCGCGGACTGCGCCGCATGCGCGGCATGGCCCGGCGCCGCGCCGTGGAGGGCATGGCCTATGTCACCCCGTGGGTGCTCGGCTTCTTCATTCTCGTGCTCGGCCCGATGATCTTCTCCGCCATTGTCGCGTTCAGCCGTTACGACGTTATCCATGCGCCCGAATTCAACGGCATGGAAAACTGGACACGCATGTTCGGTTTCCACGGCACGGACGAGGGCATGCGCGCAAACGACCCATTGTTCTGGCGGGGCCTGTGGAACACCTTCTATCTCGTCGTGTTCGGCGTGCCCATGACCCTGGCGGCCAGCCTTGGGCTCGCACTGCTCATGAACGCAAACGTGCGCGGCCTGCGCGCCTACCGCGTGCTGTTCTACGTGCCGGTGATGGTGCCCGCCGTGGTGGCGGCGCTCATCTGGATGTGGATGATGAACCCGGAAACGGGTTTCTTCAACTACGGCCTGAACGCACTGCTGCGTCCGATGGGCCTGCAGGCGCCCAACTGGTTCGGCGCGCCCGAGTGGTGCAAGCCGGGACTGATCCTGCTGCTGGTGTGGGGCTGCGGCGGCACGGCCATCATCTGGCTTGCTGGCCTGCAGTCCCTGCCCCGCCAGGTCTACGAGGCGGCCATCATCGACGGGGCCGGACCCTGGCAGCGTTTCGCCCACATCACGGTGCCGCTGCTCACGCCCTACGCGCTGTTCCTGTGGATCATGGGCACCATCGGCGCATTGCAGATATTCACCCAGGCCTACCTCATCGCCATGCCGACGAACGGGAACAGTCCCGGTGATTCGCTGCTGTTCTATGCGCTCTACCTGTTCCAGCGCGCCTTCCGCTATTTCGAAATGGGCTACGCCTCGGCCATGGCGTGGGTGCTCTTCGTGATCACCGTCGCCGTGTGTCTGCTGCAACTGCGCCTGTCGCGCAAGTGGGTGCACTATGAGAACGAATAGAACCATGTTTGGGACACATCGGGCCGAGTTCACTGCACGGAAATTGGATGGTGAACAAGAGTTCGGCGACGGGCAGCCGATTTATCCAAAGAATGCCCGGTGGATCAGGGTGAGGCACCAAAGAACGCTCGGAAAGAAGATAACGCATGCAGAGAATGCCACTCCCATCCCAAAGAGGATTGGACCGGCATTGAGCTCCGTCTTTTTGTCGAAGAGCCGACAAAACAGTTCGAACATCCATCCAAAGGTGTACAGAATATTGATCAAAGGAACCAGAACAATTATAAGGACCGGTTCCATGACGTCGTCGCCCGGCTTAAGTTCGTTAGCAAGATTCAATAGCCAGAAAAGCGATAGCCATCCGATGATTCCGAGGATGGCTACAATGACGTTATATGGGATTCGTCGGAGTTCCCACCAGAGGACAACCTCCCACCAGGATGGTATAGTTTTCGGAGCACGAAATAGCCACGTGATAACGACTTCGCTGTTTGGATCAGGTTCGTCGGCGGCATTTGGCATGAGACGACTTCCTTTCCCATGTTTAAGAAGGCAACGAAAGTATATTCATACAGTGTGTATATGACAACACGTTGTGAGGCTATGGACGATGCAATGTATCGAATGGTTCATGAATGATTATGTCGAATAGCACGCGCGATCGTGCAAAATCATTCCTCACGCATGCCACCATGCTTGCGCTGGTCTTCGTGTTCGCCATGCCGTTGTACGGCATGGTGGTCACCGCGCTCAAGTCGGAGGCGCAGGTGCAGGATGTGTCGTCCATGACGCGGTTGCTCGTGCCAGACCCGGTGATGGTGGAGAATTTCACCAAGGTGTTCCAGCGTTCCGCGTTTTATCTGTACTTTCTAAATTCCTTCTGGCTCGTGCTGCTGAATGTGGCCGGTGTGGCGGTGGTTTGTCCGCTGGTGGCATACGGCTTCTCGCGCTTCGACTGGCCTGGCCGCGAGGTGGTGTTCTTCGTGCTGCTTTCGACCATGATGCTGCCGCCGCAGGTGACCATGGCGCCGGTGTACCTCATCTTCTCCACGCTCGGCTGGGTCAACACCTTCAAGCCGCTGTGGGTGCCCGCGTGGTTCGGCGCGCCCTTTTACATCTTTATGCTGCGCCAGTTCTTCCGCGGCGTGCCCAAAGAACTGGACGAGGCGGCCATGATTGACGGCGCGTCGTCCTTCACCGCATTCCGCAAAGTACTGCTGCCGCAGATACGGCCCGCCATTGTGGCGGTCATCCTTTTCCAGGTGGTGGGGGTGTGGAACGACTTCATGGGACCGCTGATCTACATCCACTCCATGGACAAGATGCCGCTGGCCCTGGGCCTGCAGGCCTTCATGCTGGACCATGTGGCGGAATGGCCGTTGATGTTTGCCGCGGCCACCATGATGACCATACCGGTGCTCGTGCTCTTTGCGCTGTGCCAGCGCTTCTTCGTCGAGGGCATCACGATGACCGGGCTGAAGGGGTAGTTGGCGCGAAATATGGAGTGCGGTGGCAAAGCGCAGCGGCGACACCGCTTTTCCGGGAGTGCACTGACCGCCGGACGACCTCTGTTATCCAAAAGCACAGTCGCCAGCCGATGTATCGAGACC
>CAIJOU010000269.1 GCA_903822375.1 Candidatus Hydrogenedentota bacterium | reverse complement strand
GTCGGTGGCCTCCTGTTGAGGTTGTCGTTGGTGGTTTGAGCTGCTCAGCCCATCTTTGCAAAAAAAAGGCGTATTGTCAATAGATATGCCGTTGTAATATCAACAAACACAAACAGTTACAAAAACACGGGATCACTCAGCCCCATATCCCCACCGGCATCACCGAACTCGACCAGCGCTTCCCCATCCGCTTCGGCACCAAGCGCCTGTTCCTGTCCACCAGCGGCAACGGTCCCATCACCGCCGTGCTGGTCAACGGCAAGCCTTGGAAGAGCTTCGACGGCAAGTCCGTGTTTCTGGCCTATGGCGACACCCCCGACACCGCGAACGTGCAAGTCGTCATGGGCGACGCCAAAGCCCGCACGGTTGCGGATGCGCCGCCCCAATCAACGCCCACGCCGGCCATGCCCGCGGCGCTGGAACCCTTCCGCGCTTTCCACGCGCGCCTGTGCGATGCCGGTCTGGGCGAGAGCTACGAGGCCCGCCACGCGGGACTCATCGTCGATTACGTCGCCGCCATGGAGGCCCGCAAGAAGATGCTGGAATCGGGTGCGCTCGCGCCGCTGCCCGAAGTCTCCCAAACCGCCGCCGATAAGTCTTATCAGGAGACCACCGACAAACTGGCCGAAGGTCTGCGCAACGCACTCAAGGCCTACGAAGGCAACGACGACGCCCACAAGAAACAGGTGCTGGCGATCTGGAAACAGTGCGCGGGCACCTGAATGCTCCGATTCCGTTATTTCTCCCAGCGCACAACGCGCACGCCGTAGGCGGGCACGTTGAGCTTCACGACCGCATTGGCATCATTCCTGCGCTCAAAAGGCAGCTTCTCGCCGGTGACGATATCGCGGCACTGGGCCAGCACCGGGTCAACGTCACGGACCGTGGCGGTGCCGGACCAAGCGTTGCCATCGTTGTTGGTGACGAGCAGTGTTCGTTGACCATCACCGCGGGTGCTTAACCATTGGACGGGCAACCCCTCAATCTTGACGGGCTGGACGGTGTCAAACACCTCGTCGAAGAGCCGCAACGCGATGCGGGACAGCGGCGTGTGCCCCGCCTCGAACCAGGGGATGAGACAGGTGACCACGGCACCCTTGCCCACGGTGTTGCGCAATACCAGCGAATCCCCCGCAGGCGTTTTCACCGGCGCCTCCACGCCCTGCGCCAGCGGACCGGCGGGACAATAGCGGAACGCTTCGGCTTCGGGCGCGGTGTCTTTCCAGGACCACGCGCGACCGACACGCAGTTCGGGCTGGATTGGCGCGCCGCAGAGCGCCGAGTCCTCCGGCGCGGCCTGTCCGGCGGACCAGACCACGGTGCCGCCCTGTTTGGCGAAGGCTTCCAACCGTGCCCTGAGCCCGCACGTAAAATCCTGCTGCCCGAGCAGCACGATGACCCTGTACCGGTTCATCACCTCCTGCGATGCATCCGATGTGAGCACGTCAAAGATGTCGCCCCAGCGGGAATCGCCCATGGGACGGAAGGGCGACGGGTCCACTTTGTTCTTGAGGAAATCCTCGCGGACATCGTTGCGCGACGGGTACTTGCCGAAAGGAATGGGCGGCTGCGCGTTGACCATGTCTTCGGGCTTGGGCGCGAATTCCCGGGTGATGCAGGACAGCGCGAAGGGCGTGGCCAGCGGGTCATCGACCGTGTAAGCGCCCAGCGGATAGGGGTCCATCGCATAGACGCTGCCTGGATAGGCCGCGCCGAAGAATCCGTCTATCCCTTTGTCGCCCTGGCGGTAGGGAAGGCGCGCGTAGTTCCACGCCTCGTTCTGCGTGCGCCAATAGGCCGGGGTCATCCAGCCGTGGTCGGGCGCCAGCATGACCGCCACCGGTGTGTCGGCCACGCCGCGGTCCAGGTCCTTCGCAATGGTGCCGAAGGCGTCCACGGCCCTGCACACCTCACCCGGACCTTTGGGCCCGAAATGCATGCCGCCGCCCTCAATGCGGTATGCCTGCGACCCGGCGAGGAAGGACAGCCACAGATGCCGGGTGTAGAGCGACGCGTTGAGGTCGGGCACGCACCCGTAGAACACGCCCCACCACAGTGACAGGTCAATGCCCCACTCCTTGCCGTACTGCCGCGCCGCGCCGCGCGCGAAAGCCACGGCCGTCTGCAAATCTTCAATGTCGTCGTTGGCGCGTTCGATGATGACGCAGTCCACGCCGTGGCGCATGTAATCGTGGGCGGAACGCGCGAAACCGGCCATGCCCCAAACAGTCAGGTCGGCATAGGGCCGCACCTGTTCCATCGCCTCTTCCAGATAGCGGTCCCACATGCTCTTGACCACGGAAAAGGTTCGGGGCTTTTCGCGCAGCAGCCGCGCGGAGAACCCGACGCCCGCCGAGTCGTCCTCCATGAACATCTGCATGACAGGCCTGTCACCGCCTGCGGCCCTGCGCGCCTTCTCCACCACGGCACCCAGGTCGGGTGTGCCGCCCTCGCGCCGCGCCCAATGCCAGGCACGCGTCTCCGGGTGGGCGTGCAGTTGCGCGACGGCCTTCATGCCGCGCGAGGTGACCCGGTCAAAATCGGCCGTGGGCGCGTTGCCGGGAACCTCGATGCCCCAGCACCAGCCGCGGGCGCCCAGCCAGTCAAGAAAGGGCTCCTGCGACTGGTCGGGTTGCAGGTCCCACATGATGCGCAACGGGCCCGGGGCCTGCGCCGGCGCCTGAGTGAGCGAGACCAAGGCTATAAGCGTGAGGGGCAAAGTCATGACTGAATCCTCGCACGTTGGTTGGGTGTCTTCCAGCCATGGACGATACGGACTGCATGGACGGTACGGACGTGGTCCGGGGAGAAGTCACGTCCATACGCATGGCGTCGATCCAGTCCAAATCGCCCACCGGGCAGAATCAACTCTGTTCTGTTCGGTCAGTCCTTTTTTGTCTCCGGTGCCGCCACGCCCCGCGCCGCCCTGCCAATGAGCACAAAGGGGAAGGCGGCGGCGATGAGCCAAAGCACGATGGCAAACACGCTGAACGCGCCCGCCCAAGGCAGTTCGGCCGAGGGGAACAGGTAGGGCCAGAAAGCCAACCCCAAACGCTCCTGGCTGACAAAGAGGCCCAGTGCCAGCGCGGCCAGGCCGATGTGGCCCGTGCGCAGCACAATCGTGTTGAGTGCGGCGGTCAACGCCATCGCCATGCCGAGGCCGCAGAGCACGGTGGGCACCGCGCCCTCGTAGTCATTGCGGAGGCGGAACCACCACAGTACCAGCGGCAGAAGCCACAGGCCCCAAAGCAGCCCCATCACCACATGCACGGCGATGCGGTTCTTGCCCGCCCCCAGCCGGGGCAGCAGGTAGCCGCGCCAGCCCAGTTCACTGCCGAGCGCCACCGCGGCAACCACGGTCGCGCCCAGCAGCGCGCTCAGGGCAATGCCAAAAACAATGAGCACCCCCGGAAGAATGGACATGACACTGGGCGGAATCTGGTCCAAAGAGGCGGGGCTCAACTGGCCCAGCAGCGTGGACAGGCCCCACTGCGGGCCGACAAAGCCAAAGATCGAGGACAGGGCATAGTTCACGGCAAACAGCAGGGGCACGACTCCGGTCAGCCAGAGGGCCGGTCCGGCGGGCAACGGCCATATTTTCGGCATGGGAGCCGCCGAGTCGGGGCAGATGAGCGAGGCCGCCAACGCGCCGAGTGCGGGAATCCACATGACCGCCGCCAGCAGCAGCGTGTGAAACACGGTCGGCGTCTGGTAGGCAATCAAACCGCCAAACAGCAGTCCAAACTGGACGGCGTAGCCGATGCCAAAGGTGAAGGCCAGAAAGACGAAAACACGCTTCTTGTCCATGGGTCTCTTTCAGGGGTTGTCCGTTGCGGCATAACCTTGCCAGAAGCAAAACGTCCGATGCAAGGCTTTGGGGCGACAGGTCTCGCAAAAAGACGGCGGCGGGTGGACCGTGGAGGGCCGCCCGCCGCCGTGATTCATCAGGGGATTACTGGAGCACCGCGCCGGTGTTGGCGCTGGTCACCAGACGCTGGTAGCGCTTGAGCCAGCCCGTAACCCCGCGATCGGGCGGCGGTCCGACTTCCTTGAGCCGGGCCTCGATTTCCAGATTGTCGAGCTTCACGTTGATGGTGCGCCCGGGAATATCGATCTCGATGGTGTCCCCCGTGCGAACTGCGGCGATGGGGCCGCCCTCGGCCGCCTCGGGACTGACATGGCCTATGCAGGCGCCGCGCGTGCCGCCGGAGAAACGGCCGTCCGTGATGAGGCTGACGCTCTTGCCGAGTCCCGCGCCCATAACGGCGGAGGTGGGGGCCAGCATTTCGCGCATGCCCGGACCGCCTTTCGGCCCCTCGTAACGAAGCACGACGATGTCGCCCGCCTTCACGTCACCGTTGAGGATGCCCTTCATGGCATCCTCTTCACTTTCATAAACCACGGCGGGACCGGTGTGACGCAGCACTTCCTTGTCCACGCCGGCCTCTTTCACCACGGCGCCGAGCGGGGCGAGGTTGCCGAAGAGAATGGCCAGACCACCGGTCTGGCTGTACGGCGCATCCACCGACTTAATAACGTCCTTATCAAGAGAGCGCTTGCCTGCGATGTTTTCGCCGAGGGTCTTGAGCGTGACCGTCGGGCAGTCGAGATGGAGAATGCCGGGCGCCTGCGCAAGCTCGCCCAGGATCGCGCTGATGCCGCCGGCGCGGTCCACGTCGGACATGTGCCAGTGGTACGAGGGCGACACCTTGCAGATGTTCGGCACGCGCGCGCTCACTTCGTTGAGACGCGCCAGCGGATAGTCGACGCCCGCCTCCTGCGCGATGGCCAGCGTGTGCAGCACCGTGTTCGTGGAGCCGCCCATGGCCATGTCCAGCGCGAACGCGTTGTCGATCGATTCAGGGGTCACGATGTCGCGCGCGCACAGGCCCGCCTTGTGCATGGCGATCAACTGCCGCGCCGCCTCGCGGACCAGTTCCTTGCGGCGCGGGTC
>CAIJOU010000268.1 GCA_903822375.1 Candidatus Hydrogenedentota bacterium | reverse complement strand
TCCGTGTGCAGGATGTTGCCCTTGGAAAGCACCTCACCGTTGGACGAGATGGTCACCTCATACTCGCCGCGCGTGACGTTTTTGATTTCAAAGCCGCCAAAGGAGTCCGTCTCGGCGGATTTGTCCCCCGTGCTGGCGGTCAGGCCGGGAATGCCGTTGAAGAAACGCCGGTCCACGACCCGTCCCCTTGAGGGAGTAGTTGTTGGGCACCGCAACCGGTTCCTGCGGCGCCGCGGGCGACTGCGTTTCCACTCCGGGCTGCGCGGGCGTTCCGGGCCCGGACGATGCCGTCCGGACAGGCGCCTCCACGGGCGCGGCAAGGAAGGCCCTGTAAACGAAAAACCCGGCGATGCCCAGCACGAGCACGGCGGCGGCGGTAATGAACAGGGGCAGCTTGCGGCCCTTGACCCGGCCCAGACGGGTCTCGCGGGCGGCCTTGATGGCGGCGGCATCGCCGGCAACCTCGCGCATGATGTGAACCATGCGCTCCTTGCTGTTCATTTCGGGAAGTAGCGCGCCGGCAACTTCGCGCAGCAGCTTTTTTTCCACATTCTCGCGGGTGCGCGCAAGATCTTCCGCCGCCTCTTTGGTCTCGATCTTGAGGTAGTCGGCGATGGTGCGCGCCGAAGCGCCGCACAGCGCGTTGAGCAGCAGCCCCTTGCGTTCCTGCACGGAGAACGAGGACAGTTCCTCGTTGAGCGGCTCTATCAGCTCCGACTGAAGCCAGCCGAGATCAACCAGCTTCGCCGAGGGGTCGCGTTCGCGCGCCTTGAGGCGTTCCGCGCCGCGCAGCCCCGTGAGCGTTTCGGTTTCCTTGCGGGTGAGCGCGCACAGCCAGTGGCCCAGCCGCTTGGCATCGGTGAGGGACACGAGCCGTTCGAAGGCCTGCCGGAACGTGGCGACCACGGCCTTGTCGGCAATGACCACATTGCCCGACTGGGCCAGGGCCACCGCATACACCACCGGCTGATAACGTTCCACAATCAGGCGGAACGCATCCTGGTGCCCCCTGAAAACCCGCTGAATGGCGGTCTTCTCTTTGCTCTCTGTGCCGAATCCAAACACGTTAGCCCCTCGCTTCCGGCCTTGTCGGGCATCGCCCGGGCCTGCCTGGACACACCTTCATCCCGCGTGACAAAGGACTCCTGCGGAGGGGAATGGCCGCACGGCGCCCCAAACAGCCCCCATTATGCGAGAGGCGGCACGCGGGGTCAAGTGTGACGACCGGACTTGTCACGGCGGACAACGCCATAAACCTGTCGCGATAAGGGGAATTCCGTCCCTGCGTGTTGCCCCGACGGGCGGCGGTGTGCTTAGATAGTCCACCGGAAAGAACCCGGCGCGGGGCTTGGCCCCGGCCGCGCAGGAAAGGAAGCTCCCATGTTCAACTCGCCCAAGGAATCGTTGATCGAAAAATCCTTCGCCAATGCGAGGGAGTCCTACGCCGCGATGGGAGTGGACGCCGATGCGGCCATCGCCCGGCTCGCGGGCATTCCCGTGTCGCTGCACTGCTGGCAGGGCGACGATGTGGGCGGGTTTGAGAACCTGACCGCCGCGTCGGGCGGCGGCATCCAGGCCACGGGCAACTACCCCGGCAAGGCGCGCGGGCCTGAACAGCTCCGCGCCGACGCGGACAAGGCGCTCAGCCTTATCCCCGGCAAGCACCGCTTCAACCTCCACGCCATGTACGCCGAAACCGGCGGCAAGAAGGTGGACCGCGACGCGCTCCAGCCGGAACACTTCAAGAACTGGATCGACTGGGCCAAGGCGAGGGGGCTGGGCATAGACTTCAACCCGAGCTGTTTCGGCCATCCCAAGGCCGACGACGGATTCACGCTGTCGCACTATGACGACGGCATCCGCAAGTTCTGGATCGACCACTGCGTCGTCAGCCGCAAGATCGCCGAGCACATCGGCCGCGAACTGGGCAAGCCCTGCGTGACCAACCTGTGGATTCCCGACGGGTTCAAGGACATCCCGGTGGACCGCTACCGCTCGCGCGAACTCTTGCTGGAATCGCTCGACGCGGTCTACGCAGAGCGCAGCGACCCCAGGGAGAATCTCGATGCGGTGGAGTCCAAGCTGTTCGGCATCGGCTCCGAAAGCTGCGTCATCGGTTCGCACGAGTTCTACATGGGCTACGCCGTCAGCCGCAACCTGCTGCTCACGCTCGACGCGGGCCACTATCATCCGACCGAGGTGATCTCCGACAAGCTCAGCTCCGTGCTGTTGTACATCGACGAGATTCTGCTGCACGTCAGCCGCGGCGTCCGCTGGGACAGCGACCACGTCGTCATCCTCAGCGACGAGCTGCGCGCCATCGCCGAGGAGATCATTCGCGGCGGCTTTGAAAGCCGCGTGCACATCGGTTTGGACTTCTTCGATGCCAGCATCAACCGCCTTGCCGCCTGGGTCATCGGCACGCGCAACATGATCCGCGCGCTGCTCATCGCCCTGCTCGAGCCGACCGAAACGCTGCGCGCCCTGGAGCGCGAGGGCAACTACACCGCCCGCCTTGCCCTGCTGGAGGAAATCAAGTCCCTGCCCTGGGGCGCCGTGTGGGACTACTACTGCATGAAGCAGGGCGTGCCCGTCGGCGGCGGCTGGATGAACGATGTTATCAAGTATGAGGAAGACGTGCTGTCCAAGCGCTCGACTGCCCGCACCGATTCAATCGCCCCCGCGGCCGCCAGGCCGCGGGGGCGTTCTTGTTGGGGG
>CAIJOU010000267.1 GCA_903822375.1 Candidatus Hydrogenedentota bacterium | reverse complement strand
TGCCGCAACTTTACCGAAACTTTACCAGGGTCATGCCCGATCTTCATCTTGAACAGGTATCATCCGTCCAAAGAAGTGTAAAAGACCATTGCGGAAACGCTCTCAGGCAGATGGAGATACGTTCATGATGAACGATGAACCAGTAGATGTCTTGGTTGTGGAGGACAGCGAGAGTGAAAGGGCCTCCATTGTGGCCGCCCTGCTGGCATCCTTTCCCGACGTAAACGTGCTCGCCGTCAACAGCGGCACGGCGGCGTTGGACTTTTTGTTCGCGCGCGGCGATTGGCGTAATCGGGCTGGGGCGGACCCCCCCAGGCTGATTCTCCTCGATTTGTCGCTGCCGGGGGCGGATGGCTTCTCCGTGCTTGGCCAAATACGGTCACTCGATGCGGAAGATGCGCTGACGCTCACGCCTGTGGTCATCTTCAGCGATTCCCAGAATCCCGGCAACATCACAAAAAGCTATCGCTGCGGCGCAAACGGTTATGTCATGAAACCCGTGAGTTTCAGCGACTTTCAGGCGATTGTAACCTCCATTGGCCAGTACTGGCTGACCAGCAACAGGGCATGTTGCTGAGCCACAGGGACAGGAAGAGCATGAACGCGAACGCATCTGGGGAAATTGACCGCGGCGCCTGCGGTGGCGCACTCACCGGCGCGGATGCTCCCATGCCGGCAATGAACATTCGTGCCTGTGCGCAAACAGTGACTGAAAGAGCCAAGCCCTCTACGTCGGAGTTTCTTTCCCGTATGAGCCGCGAACTTCGCAGCCCGCTCAATGAAATCCTCGGTTTCGCCCAGTTGATGGAGTCCGGTTCCGCGCCGACGCTACCGGCCGAGACGGAAAGTATCGCCCGGATTCTCCAGGCAGGACGACATCTGCTGGCACTGATCGATGAAGCCATCGATCCTGCAGAAACCGATTCCAAAGAGGTGCAGGTGTCGCGAAAACCGGGACCGCCGGACGGAGTCTTGGCGCCCGCCACATCATACGTCCAAAGCGGCACGCGGCGGCGCACCGTGCTCTATGTGGAGGACGACCCGGCCAACATGAAGCTGGTCGAGCAACTCATCGCGCGCCGTCCCGACATTGCCCTGCTAACCGCGACAACCGGAAAAGACGGTGTTGAACTCGCGCGCGCCACCCGACCGGCGGCGATCCTGATGGACATCAATCTGCCTGACATCACGGGTTACGAGGCCCTTCTACTCCTTCGAGAAGACCCGGTCACGGCGGATATTCCCGTCGTTGCCATCAGCGCGAACGCATTGCCGCACGACACCAGGAACGGTTTTCGGGCAGGCTTCTTCCGGTATCTGACCAAACCCATAAAGATCAACGAGTTCATGGACACGCTGAACGCGGTGATTGAATTTGCAGAACAAGGGGAAAGTCCGCGGGGATAAATCGGTACGGACGCCATGGCGCAGGTGGATTCGTACAGTCTTTATCGGCTTGTGTTCTTATCGCCAATGCCCACTGCCCGACCCCAATTCTCCCACTGGAGAATAGACGGCGGTAGGGAAAGGGCAGCCTCCAATCGCCTATAGAAACCGGTTGGCGTCTCTTGGGCTATAAACATCGCAACCCGGATGAGGCGCGATGCTCGATGTGCCGGTCATCCCCCTCATCCCGAACAACGGCCGAACCGTCATAAGCCGCTCCCTGAAACCTTGGTGCGGCCAATTGGGTCCAAACTGCGCAAAATGCGACAGACCGAATTCGGGTAATGTGCGCCAACGACAGTGGAGTCCAAGGTGATGTCAACAAAACGCGACGGTTTTACACTGATTGAACTGCTGGTGGTAATCGCCATAATCGGCATTCTCGCGGCCATTCTGTTACCCGCACTGGCCCGGGCCCGCGAAGCGGCGAGACGCGCGTCCTGCCAGAACAATCTGAAACAGTGGGGCTTGGTGTTCAAGATGTATGCCAATGAGTCGGCGGGCTCCTTTCCACCGATACAGGCCGGAGGCTACATGACCCAGGCTGGTGTGCCCGCAGGCGCGATTGACACGGGTCCGAATATGTTTGTCCTCTATCCCGAATATCTCACTGACCCGGCCATTGTGTTCTGTCCCTCTGCCGCCTCGCTGGCGGCACAGATTGCGGGCGCCAAGGATGCCGGCGGCAACTGGTGCCTGGGATACAGTTCGGACAAGGCGGACGGCTGCGCCCGGGCCATTGACGACAGTTATGGATATATGGGCTGGGTGTTGGACCGGTGCAACGGCACAGATCCCACGCGAAGCCTGGGCAGCTTCAGCATTCTAAACGCGGTCAGTTCGTTGGTAACCGGTATTTCGCCGCCCAACCCGGCTACACTCATGCCGGCGCAGGCCGGGGTACTTATTGAGGGTCTGGTCACGATATCCGGCGGTGGTATTGACCCGACCCTTCCGGGGTACATAAGCGGAGCACGTCAGGGCATGTACCCCAGAAGTGACCAGGACATTCAGGTTGCCGTCCCCTACGGCAACGGCGGAGACGGCACGATATACCGGCTGCGCGAAGGTATTGAGCGCTTCCTCATAACCGACATCAATAATGCCGGTTCAGCGAATATTGCGCAAAGCAGCATGTTCGTGATGCTCGACAAACTGTCCACGGACACGGGCGGATTCAACCATATTCCGGGGGGATCGAACGTGCTGTACATGGACGGACACGTGGAATTCCTAAAATACGAAAAGAACGGGCAGGCGCCGGTCAACGCACTTTTTGCGGAATTCACAGCCCTGCTGACCACCAAATAACCCACCCCTTGTTCCGTTTCCTCGTGGTCGAGTCCGTTTTATGTCTCGGCCGCCTTGCGTCGATTGTAAAGCCGTTAAGAGGCATTGCGTAAAGCAGAAAACCCCGGCTTTCTCACGAAGCCGGGGCCCTTAATTGCCGTCTGTATCTCAGTCAACTCACGCCTTTGGTGCTGATACCTTATACCCTTTCCCCTACTGCCGCCGCAGACAATGTGTCTGCGCCTTAATGGGTCTAGGAAGCTGAGGCTGACCGCCATCATCAAGGATGCCGACGGGCTGGACCGTGTTCGCCTGGGCGACCTAAACCCCCGCCATCTCCGATTCCCCGTATATCGGGCGCTTGTGCCGTTCGCCGAGGCCCTCTACAAGGAGACAAACGCGGCACTGAACCCCGGTCCCGACTACTTTGCCACCCTGTGGCCCGTTGCCCAACGGTTGCTCCGCGCACATTGCAAATGGCCTGTCGGCCCTTGCTTTGTATCAACTTCTCTAGCCAACTCGCCGAATGCGCACGTTTGGCCAGCAAGAGTCCGATGACATGCAAATGCGCGCATGATGTGAGTTTCACAACCTACCGACGACCTGGGTGGACTCGCAGAGCGACCCATACGTTGCGGCATCCACCCAGCATCCCCACGCCGCAACACCAGCACGGCCCAGACTACCCGCCACCTGGTGTTCACCGTCATCCGTCCGCAAACCGCCTTTTGAATATCGCCTGTTCGGCATGGGGCGCGGCAGTTCGACGGGCGCCGGTGCAAAAGAAACGCTCTGAACCCGTCGCAAGTTTCAGTCGCTCGCACCCCTACTGCCGCCTGCGGCATAAATAGGAACCAAGTGCAACAGCAGGGAGACTATTCCTGAGTGATCCCGTGTTTTTGTAACTGTTTGTGTTTGTTGATATTACAACGGCATATCTATTGACAATACGCCTTTTTTTTGCAAAGATGGGCTGAGCAGCTCAAACCACCAACGACAACCTCAACAGGAGGCCACCGAC
>CAIJOU010000266.1 GCA_903822375.1 Candidatus Hydrogenedentota bacterium | reverse complement strand
GTAATCCAGGAAGGTCTGCAGTTCCTTGGCCATCACCTGCTGGACGAACACAAAGCGCCAGAAGTTATAGACGAAGAACTTGCCGAAGTACTCCTGTGCGCCGTCCTTTGTCCCGTTGCCGGGCCAGCGCATGCGTTCAAAGGGATCGAGGCGCAGGTTGGTGATGGTTGGCACGTCCATGTGCGTCTTTTCACCCAGCCAGCCATGCGGCTGGTCAATGAACTGATACTTGTAGTCATCAATACGCACAGCACCCACGGTGCTTTCGCCGAGGTAGAAGATCTCGTGGCGGGCGGACGGGCCTTTGCCGGTGATGGCGGCCATCTGGTTGTAACCGTCCAGGTGGTTCTTGTAGGTGCGGTCGCCAATCTTCACACCCTTGAGCAGGTCCTCCGTGATGGTGGTATTGCCCGCAGCGGCGAGGAAGGTCGGAAACCAGTCCAGGCCCGAGAAAATGCCGTTCTGCACGGAGTCCGCCGGCACATGGCCAGGCCAGCGCAAGATGCAGGGCACGCGGAAGCCGCCTTCCATGACCGTCCCTTTGCACTGCGCGAATGGCGTTGTTCCGCCATCGGGCCAGGTGAAGAGTTCGGTGCCATTATCGGTGGTGAAGACCACGATGGTGTTCTCCTCCTCGCCGATGTCCTTGAGCTTCTGCAGCACCAAACCGATGTCGTTATCGAGCTGGGCCATGCCGGCTTCCTGTTCGGACCACCCATTCTCCGAGTTACGCGTCGCATTCCACTTCTCCGAGAGGTGCGTGACGATGTGCATGCGCGTCGGGTTGAGCCAGCAGAAGAACGGCTTGTTGTCCGCTTTGGCCTTGTCGATGAACTTCAAGGCGAGGTCGCGGATCTCGTCGTCCACGGTCTCCATGCGCTTGGGATAAAGCGTGCCGGCGTCCTCGATCTTCTGCTTGCCGATCCTGCCCCAGCGCGGCATCTCCGTCGCATCGTCCTTATCGGTCGCCCAGGAATGAACCATGTTGCGCGGGCCAACCGTGTCCAGCAAGTCCTGCGGGTAGTTGGGATGCGCCGGGTCTTCCATAGCGTCCAAGTGATACAGGTAGCCGAAGAACTCGTCGAAGCCGTGGACGGTAGGCAGGAATTCATTGCGGTCGCCCAGGTGGTTCTTGCCGAACTGGCCCGTGGCGTAGCCCTGTGCCTTGAGTGCCGTGGCAAGGGTGCAGGCTTCCGCCGGCAAACCGGTCTTGGCACCCGCCTGGCCAACCGTGGTCATGCCTGTGCGGATAGGCAATTGCCCCGTGATGAAGTTCGCGCGACCCGCCGTGCAACTCGCCTCGGCGTAGTAGTCGGTGAACAACATGCCTTGCTTGGCCAGCCTGTCGAGATGGGGCGTCCGCCCCGCCATCATGCCGCGGTGGTAGGCCCCGATATTCCACATGCCGATGTCGTCTCCCATAATGAAGACGATGTTGGGTTTCTTGTCTGCCGCCTGGGAGGTCAAGGCCGCGCCTAACAGCGCCGCCGAAGCTCCCAGCACGGCCAGGCTGTGAGTCAGTAACCGTTTGCTCGATTTCATTTGTTTCTGTCTTTCTCTGTTTCTTGGTTTCTGTTCTTGCTGTGCTGCTCCTCGCCTTCAGCGGACTGCTAAAGCGAGAAATGATCGCGCCTGTTTATCTCTGGTGCTGCGGTTCCGCCGCGCACTGAACTTCTGGATCCAGCACCCACTGGATCGCGTCAATGAGGGCCTGGGCGTCCACAGGCTTGCGGAAGAAGTAGTGCGCGCCCAGTCGCCGGGCTGCAACTGATAGGAATTTGCTTTTGCGCGCACGCTCGTACTGAGCGTTGCGCGGGTTAACAGATGAAAATGGTTGCGCATCAGGCAATAGGCGTGCACCTGCCAGTCCGTCTTGCGACAAGCCTCGGCCAGAGTCTTGAGAAAGTCCTCCCGGTCCACATCATCCACAACAATGTCCTCCCGGCGGTCCCCGCGGTCCATCACGTGATAGATCGCGCCGGGATACTCCACTCGCATCGTGTGCGGCATGGTCCATAAATTACGACCCTCCCATCCCGCGTCAAGCACAGTAAAAGCAAGCCCATCCGCCTCAGCCCAGCTCATCCTTGAGGACTAATCTACGGTTTGACCCCTTTCCAACGTATCGCCCACCAGCAGCCCGGCCAGGCCGTGGAGCTGGCGCCCGCCCGATGCAAAGGCAACGCGGAACAACTGGGCCAGGTGGTCACCAACCTCGTCAGCAACGCCATCCACTACAACCGGCCAGGCGGCAGCGTGTCGGTCAAAGTCGCCACCGAGGGAGAAGCTGCCGTGCTCGTGGTCGCTGACACCGGCCAAGGCATCGGCCCGGAAGACCTGCCGCACATCTTCGAGCGCTTCTACCGCGCCGACAAAGCCCGCTCCCCTGCCGCCGGCCGGGTCGGGCTTGGGCTGGCCATCACCCAGGCCATCGTCCAGGCTCACGGCGGCGCCATTGGGGCGGCGAGTGAACCGGGCCACGGCCGCACCTTCACGGTGCGGTTGCCGGCGGCTGGCAGCGAGCGGCAGTGGGCCCGGTTCGATGGGGTCCCGCCTTCAAGCGGTTACCTCACCCCAACCTGACAGCTACTCCCGGGCCGGCATGAACCGGCGCTTCGCCACCC
>CAIJOU010000265.1 GCA_903822375.1 Candidatus Hydrogenedentota bacterium | reverse complement strand
TGAGGTATTTCGCCAGCGCTGCGTCATATTCCGCCGTTACGCAAAACGCCTCCTGGGCCAGCCGGAAACGCGTCGCATAGGAGACCGAACCCTCGTGGGCACGAAGTTCGTGCATCACTTGGGGATAGCGTGCCGGATTGACCACCGGCGTCACATACCGGTGGTTCTTGGCCGCGGAACGGAGCATGGCCACACCGCCGATATCCACCTGATCGATCACCTCGTCCGCCGAAATGCCCGGACGCGCAATCAATTCGGAAAGCGGTTGCAGATTCACCACCACCATGTCGATCCACTTGATGTCGTAGGCTTGAATCTGCTCCACATGCAGTTTGCTGTCCCGCAGTCCGAGCAGCCCCGCATGCACCTTGGGATGCAATGACTTGACCCGCCCGTTCAGCAGTTCGGGAATCCCGGTAAAGTCCGCAATGCTCTGCGCCGGAATGCCCGCCGCATGCAGCACCGACAACGTTCCGGACGTGCTGATTATCTCCACGCCCAGTTCCGTCAGCAGACCGGCCAGTTCCACCAGCCCCGTTTTGTCGTGACAACTTAGAATTGCACGTTCAATCTTGCTCATCGGGTGACCTCCTGCCGCGTCCCCTCGGGACGCGTCGACACGATAAACCCAAAAGGAAGTGGATGATACGCAATTGGGTTATATAAAGTCGAATGTGATTCCCCCCGCTTCAATCGTCAAATGATTCGCCCCGCCCGCGCGCCAATTCGGTCGAACGTGGCGGATGTCCGCCGCGATGCGCTATACTCCAGTCTTCAAGCGGGCTGAACGGTCGCGGCGGGTTTCGGCCTGTCGAGGAAAGTCCGGGCTCCACAGGGCAGGGTGCTTCATAACGCGAAGGCGGGGCAACCCGACGGAAAGTGGCACAGAAAATATACAGCCGGTGCTTGCGCCGGCAATGGTGAAAAGGTGCGGTAAGAGCGCACCAGCGTCGTGGTGACACGGCGGCTAGCCAAACCCCACCTGGAGCAAGTCCAAATAGGGGACCCATGATGTGGCCCGCATCAGTCCCGGGTTGGACGCTAGAGGCGCACGGTGACGTGCGTCCGAGAGGAATGACCGTTCAAGGGGCCCAGTGTCCCTGGACAGAACCCGGCTTACAGGCCCGCTTGTTAACGCGCGCCCCCTGGCGCGCGTTTCTTTTTCTGTTGTGCAGGCGCTGTTCCTTTTGCCGACGGGGCAGGCGGGACGCCTGCGATACGCGGTGACCGTGTGGAAATTGCATAATCCGGCGCGCGTTTGCTAAAATACGTGTTCTGTGCGCCTGCCTAAGACTGGAAGATGCCGTGAATCAGTTACTTATACCCGTTGCGGCGGTGGGAGACGAAGGTCTCCTGATAGACGTCGTGGCAAAAATAGCCGATGTGCAGCCGCCGGACACGCCGGGCGTTCCGCTTGAAGTGGTTCATGTGCAGGGACTTCTGCTTGGCGTGGACAATGATTTCCTCTTTCAGGGACGGCTGAAGGGCGTGTATGAACGGCCCTGCGACCGTTGCCTGGCAGCGGCGCGCGTGCCGTGGGACCTTGAGGTCGGCTGGCTCTTCGAGGAAGGGCCGGGGGCCGTCTTCTCCCTGAAGACACTGGACGAAGAAGAAGAC
>CAIJOU010000264.1 GCA_903822375.1 Candidatus Hydrogenedentota bacterium | reverse complement strand
GCATACTCGTTGTTGTGGTCGTGACCCTTGCCGTTTCCGCCGCCGGTGTGGTCGGCGTTTTCGGATTCGCCTTCTACCAATACACCCACATCAATCTTCCGGGAGCCTACTTCGATTCCAACGGCGTGCGCATTCATTATGCGGTGGAGGGGCAGGGGGTGCCGGTGGTGCTGGTGCACGGTCTCTCGGCGGACCTCGGCCTCAACTGGGTGCGGCCGGGCATTTTTCATGCGCTGGCGAAGCAATACAAGGTCGTGGCGCTGGACCTGCGCGGCCACGGGTTCAGTGGCAAGCCGCATGATCCGGCGCAGTATGGTACAGAGATGGTCGAGGACATTGTGCGGCTGATGGACCACCTGAAGATAGAGAAGGCCCATGTGGTGGGCTATTCGATGGGCGGATTCATCGCGCTGAAGATGGCCGCCATGCATCCCGAGCGGATGTTCTCCGTGGCGCCCTGCGGTTCGGGATGGACGCCCAACCCGGACAAGGACCTCGCGTTCATGCGGCTGCTGGCCGATTCGCTAGAGCGCGGAGAGGGTTACGGCCAGTTGCTGGACCGGCTGCAACCGGTGGGCAAACCGGTGAGTGCGGCGCGCCGCTCGATGGTATCCGCCATTATGTCCATGCGGAACGACCAGAAAGCCATTACGGCGTTGTTGCGCAGCGCGGACGCGCTGCGTGTGGACGAGACCATGCTCAAGAACAACAAACTGCCCGCCCTTTCGATTGTCGGCGCACGGGACCCGCTAAAACCTTTGGCGGACCAGATGGCGGCCGTGATGGCAAACATTAGGGAGGTGGTCATTCCGGAGGGGGATCACTTCTCGACTTTGGGCAAGCCGATGTACCTGGTGGCCATCGAGGAATTCCTCGCCGCAAACAGTCCCGCCACAACCGCCAAGTCCGCAGTGAAGTTGCAGAATTCGTTTATTGCGGAGGCGGCATGAACGTGGACAGTGCCGTCGAAATACGCGAAGTGGGTGCGGCCGGGGCGGGCATCATCACCCAAATCATCCAGGAGGCTTTCCGCGGACAGGCCGAAGCGCAAAGCATCACACGGGAAGAATACCCGCAGTACGTGGCCTTCACCGACGAGGCGTCCGTACTCAAGGCGCTTGAGAAAGGACAGCACGCGGCGTTGCTGTTTCATAACGGGGAGCCAATCGGCAGCATCTGGCACACCCTGGACCGGGACAATCCGCAACTGGGTCACGTAAGCAAGCTGGCGGTACTGCCCGATTACCGCGGCCGGGGCTATGGCGAGATGCTTTTTGCCTACGCTGAAGGAAAACTGCGTGCGCTCGGCGCAACCCGGGCCCAACTCACCTGCAACGCCCGCCTTGCGGGGCTGCATGCCTACTATGAACGGCTGGGTTACCGAAGGGTGAAGCAGGAGGCGTGGTCGTTCCTGCCCTTTGAAGTGCTGACAATGGACAAGGATTTATAACGACCTCCGCGCCACACATGCACGCACGCGCCTGCCGGTGTCGCCTGCCGAGAAGAAACGAAGTGGAACTTCGCGGGCAAGTGCGTTCCCAAGTGCAACTTGGGAACGAGAAAAGGAAGTCCAAAGCGTCGGCACACCACTCAGACGCCCGTTACGGCAACGAAGTGTAGTGCACTATCCGCCGCCCCTGACCGTCGAACGTGTTCTTCAGGTGCGCCTCGGTGATCGGAAGCACCGCGAAGATGGCCAGCAGCAGGACGATGGCGGAGGTGGCCAGCGACAGGCCCGGCCGCATGAGAACACTGCTGATCGCCTGATAGAACACCACCACCACACCGGCAATGATCATGAGATTGGCGCTGTACAGCTGCGCCTCGTCCCAGACCTCCTGGCTGCGCATGGACGTGGCGGTGCGGTAGCCGTAGGTGTGGTTGATCTCCGTCGGGGGGTACACGCGGAAGAAAATGGCGATGCCCAGTATGACCGGCCCGATGAACAGGTGCACCAGCAGCTGACCCGCCCAGCCGGGTTCGCGCCTTGCGGCGGGTCTTCCGGGAGTGTCAAGATCGGACGTGTTCCCCCAGCGCCAGCGGGCCGGTTCGCCTTTTGCGTAACAGACAAGCATCAGGATCAGCGTGAGGATGGTGATGTAGGCCAGATAGGGCCCCATGGCCTTGTCCGGGGGAAAGACGGCAATTCCGCCAAACACGGCGGCCAGGTAGCCGATGAAAACGATCCACCCCTCCCAGGAGGCGGGAAGGCCCCATCCGTAGCCGTAACGTTTTGCGTAAAACCAGTAGCGCTTTCTGGGGAACGGTTCCATGGCACACCCTTCCTTCTAATGAATTATGTCGCCCTTGATCGGGTCGCCGGGCACGTCAAGCAATTGAATGCTGGAAACGGTCTTCATGGTCGCGTCGTCCTGGAAGGTCCAGACAACTTTCTTGTCCGGGGTGACCTCGATGATGCCGGGCGCCTTGCCGAATTCGCCGTGGCCCACCCAGTTGGTCATGACGGTGTTGCCGTTGGGCAGGCGCTGAAAGCCGGTCATGAACTTGAGCGCGATGTTGGGCAGTTCGTCGTGGGTAATCTGCCAGACCGTCTTGCCGGCCTTGTCGACCTCGAAGACTTTTGCCTCCTTCTTCATGTCGCCGCAGGCGACGATAGTGTTGCCGTTGGGCAGGCGCGCGGCGCTGTGCGGTCCGCCGATGGCGGGGATTTCGGCAACCACGTTGCCCTTCGGGTCGATTTCGCGCACGACTTCCTGGCTGTAGAAACAGACCAGGTAGTTGCCGTTGGCCAGCTTGCGGGCGTTACGGATGTAGGCATGGCCGGCATACTTGGCATCCGGGGGCGGAATCTTCAGTTCAAAGGCGATCTTGCCTGAAGGCTCGACCTCGATCAGCCGGGCGTCGGTGCATTCACCGATGAAGGTGTTGCCGTTGGCCAGTCGCTGGCAGGCGTAGATTTCGCCGGGCGACTCGTAAGAGAAGACCGTCTTCTTGTCACGGTCGACTTCCAACGCGCCGTGCCCGGTGTTGAACAGCAGGTTGCCGTTGGGCAGCACCCACAGGTCGTTGCAGGTGCCGGTTTTGTACTCCCATTCCACCTTGCCGTTAGTGTCGACGATGAACACCTTGCCGCCCGAATAGTCCGTACAGGCGAAATGGTGGCCCGTGCCGGTCTGGATGGGCGTTGGCTTGGCGTCGTCCGCAGCCTGCGCCGGAAGCGCGCCCCCTGCCGACATGACTGCCAGAATGAACAATGCCATGACCCAAGAACCCGCCTGCTTTGACCTCGCCGCAACTGCATATGTCATCGTCTGTCTCCTGTGTGTGTTGTCCGTGGATGGGGATAACTGTACAACAAGAGTGCGGTCGGAGAACAGAATCCGCAAGGGGACTGGCACCTGGTTTCGCCAATAGCGTCGCGTATGCCAGCACCAACCTGCACCGGAAAAAGGTGCCTGTACCCGAGTCTCCACACGCCCGGCATTCGCGGGTGCGGGTACAGCCACCATTTCCAGTTCACTGCCCCTGTTGAAAACGTCAGGCGTGTGGCTGGAAATGGTGGCAGTCCCCGGCGGCCTATGAGGCGGGCGCGGTCAGGCGGAAATGGCGGCCGGTTTGGGCGGGGTGAACTCGCAAACCAGCGGCATGTGATCGGAGAATTGCACGGGCGGCACACGGAAGTCGGTCACCCGAATTTCCGGGCTGTGCAGGATGAAATCAAGCTGCCGTTTGGGTGCATGGCTGGGAAAGGTGGCCAGGCCGCTGCGGTTGGCGTTCACCAACCCGGCGGCCCCCATGAACAGGTCCAGTTCGCGGTCGCCCCAGAATGCGTTGAAATCGCCCGCCACGATCATGGGCTTCGTGACGTGTTTGAAAAGGCTGTAAAGATCGCCAAGCTGGTACTGGCGATGCCGGTACTTGAGCGACAAATGCACCAGGAAGATGGTGAATGCGTCAAACTCGAGTTCGATGACCAGCCGCTTCACACCATGCTTGAAGAAATGAAACTGGCTGGCCGTGATCGACTGGTTGGTGATGAAGGCGTTGCCCTGACGCCGCAGCACTGGCAACTGGCGGACCAGCGACGACTCGCCGTATTTCGACTCATAAACATGGGTGTACCCAAGCTTGCCGGCGATATATTCGGCCTGGTTCAGGTCTTTTGAACGGTAAGAACCCTCGTCCACCTCGACCAGACCGATAATGTCCGGCTCCTCCCGTCCCAGGAACTCGGAGATCCGCTCCAGATTTCGCTTGCTGGGCCGAAAGAGTCCTGAGAAGGGCAGCGGGAAATGATATCCAAGGCCCGCGCCGGTGGCGTAGCGTATATTGTAAAGCGCAAACTTCATTGTGTCGCAGTTTTTCGTGGGCTTGATGAACGGAATACGCACTATTCTACTCCTCAGGGGGGCGTATGTCGCAAGGCTGGTGTCAAGCCGGGTTGGATTCCAGACACCATAACTGTAACATGAACGCTCCCAGGATGACAGCGCAGCATGGAACTTGAACGACTTTCAAAGGTTATGGCCCGGCGGGGACTCTGTTCCCGCCGTGAAGCCGATGCGTTCATAGCCAGGGGCTGGGTGTACGTGGACGGCCAGAAAGTCGACCAATTGGGCGTAAAGATTCTGCCGGACCAGGAAATCACGCTGGACCCCGCCGCCCACGCCGCGACCGACGAACTGGTCACTTTCCTGCTGCACAAACCGGTCGGTTATGTTTCCGGACAGCCCGAAAAGGGCTATGAACCGGCCGTGGTGCTTCTTCGGCCGGAAAACCGCTGGGCACAGGACCGGTCCCCCCGCCGTTTCCGGCCGGACCAACTGCGCGGTTTGGCCCCCGCAGGCCGTCTCGATATCGACTCCCATGGATTACTGGTCCTGACACAGGACGGGCGCGTGGCAAGGCAGGTCATCGGGCAGGATTCCGAGGTGGACAAGGAGTATGTTGTCCGGGTCTCCGGAGAAATCGATGAGGCCAAACTGGCGCGTCTGCGGCATGGCCTGTGGCTGGATAACCGGCCGCTTTTGCCCGCCGGAATTGAACAAAGCGGCCCCGGCGAACTGAGGTTTGTGCTAAAAGAGGGCAGGAAAAGGCAAATTCGGCGCATGTGCGATCTTGTAGGCCTTAAGGTTACCGGATTGCGCCGCATTCGCATAGGCCGAATCACCTTGGGGAATCTACCCTCCGGGCAATGGCGTTACCTTGGCGCTGACGAAGTGTTCTAATCGTCAGACCTTGCCCCACACCGGAGCGGGCACGACGGCGGAAAGACAAGGTCGCTGGCCAACCTGCTTCTCGGCAGAAGGTTATGCGCTCTATTTCTCAAGATTCTTGGTAATGTTCATCCGCGTTAGGTGTATAATGTCACGGTGAGAGTGTGGAGTTCTATGCCCCGGTAGGCACCAGTCCTGCAAGAAGTACGGAAACAAAGGAGGTAGTCGCCATGCGACGCATTGCACTGTTGTCTGTTCTTTGTCTGGTGTTGGTGCTACTTTCGGGTTGCCCCAAAACGATTACGCCGGTTCCGGTAACGCCGGGAACCTCCGTCGAACCGGTCGGCCCCAGCGAGAATCCGGTTTTCTACAGCGCCAGCACGAGTTTCTATCGAAATGCAGTTGACGCGCTGACGCCGTCCGCGGGTACGGGAACGGAAACGGGTTCGACAGACCGCGAGGTGGTTGAGCCGGACGTCATCCGCCGCGACGGCAAGTTCCTCTATGTGCTCAACCAGTACCGCGGCCTGACCGTGGTGGACTTGGACCAGCAGACGGTGGTGGGCCGTGTGGCAACGGTCGGTTATCCACGCGACCTGTATCTCAAGAACGGCCGCGCCTATGTGCTGGTCGGCTACGCCGCCGACATTGTTCAGGACCAGGGACTGCTCCGCTACAAGGTGGGCGCGCGCATTTATGTCGTCGACGTGAACCAGCCGACTGACCCGGCGCTGCAGGGCTCCATTGATTTGCCCGGCGATTTTGTGGACAGCCGACTCGTGGGCAATGCGCTCTATGCGGTGTGCGCCAACTTCAACTACACCTGGGTCGACGGCAGCGGCGGTACCGTAAACTCCGGCAACGCCGGAACCACGACGTCCGTGGCCAACGCCGTGCCGCTCAAGGAGCAGACTTCCTCCTCCTGGGTCACCAGCATCAATCTGGCGGACCCGACCAACCTCAAGCCGGTGGACAAGGTGGCGTTTGACGGATACGGCAGCATCATCCAGGCCACTAATTTCGCACTGTTTGTGGCCGCGCCGGACTGGAACACCAGTTCGACCGCCATCACTTACATCGACATCAACGACCCCACGGGCAAGATTGCCGTACGCGGCGCGATCACCGTGCCGGGCCTCGTGGCCGACAAATTCAAGATGGACGCGTGGAACGGCGTGCTGCGGGTGGTATCCAACATGGGCTGGCCGTTGCGTGAAACGAACATCACCACAGTCAATCTGGCCAATCCCGACGCGCTGGCAGTGCTGGGCCAGGTCAAGCTGGAAAACGCCAACGGTGACACTTTGTACGCCACGCGTTTTGACGGACCGCGCGCCTATATCGTCACCTATTTCACGATTGACCCGCTCTTCGTGATTGATCTGTCCGACCCGACCCTGCCCAAGGTGGCCGGTGAACTCAAGGTGCCCGGATGGTCCACCTACATCGAACCGATGGGCGACCGGCTTGTCACCCTCGGCGTCGATGACACCAACGGTCGGCGCGTGTCGGTCAGTCTCTTCGACGTGACCGACCCAGCCAGTCCGGGACTCATCAAGCGCGTCTCCTTCGGCGACAACTGGTCGTGGTCGAACGCCTACAGCGATGTGAAGGCGTTTACCGTGCTGCCGGACAAGCTCATCGTGCCGTTCACCGGCTGGAATGAAAACGGCGGCGGCTATGACCGGCTCCAGTTCCTGACTTGGGGCCATGACAGCCTGGAGGCGCAGGGCTATGCGGACGTGCAGGGCAGTGTGCTGCGCTCGTTCGATTACAGCAGCCTGTATTACGGCGTCACCACCGAAGAGGTCGCCGTCATCGACGGGTCGAATCTTGCCTCGCCGCAGGTAGTCAACCATATCCCGCTGGCTGAATACATTGCCGACTTCCAGCCCCTGGGCAACGGCACGGGCGTGGAGGTTGTCTCGCGCTTCAACAACTCCAAGACGATAGTGCGCGCCGTTGACGCGGCCGACACGGCATTGGGCTCGGTGGAACTGTCCGGCGGTTCGCTTATGAACTCCTTTGCGGTTCCCGGCGGCGTCGTGCTGGTCTTCACGGGCTACGAAACCACCGGCGACTACCACGGCTATTACGATGTGTACCGCATTGACTGCTCAAACCCGTCCGCCCTGGCGGTTGCATGGAGCGCCCGCGTGGATGTGAATCCGTGGTGGAGCTGGTGGTACATCTACGATGTCATGCCGATGGCCGCCGCCAAGATGGCCTTCTGGGGCGGTCCATGGTGGTGGGGCGGCAACAGCGGTGATTCCGTGGCGTTAAGCGGTGACCGGCTCGTGCTGCGCTGCTCTGCAACCAAGTACGACCGTGTGCTCGGTTCCGGCGACCCAAGCCAGTGCCTTGCGGTGCTCAACATCGCGGACGGCACGCTGTCCGGTGTGGTCGGTCTGGCCTATGAGAATGTGGCCTCGGTAAACGGTGCCTCCGACGGCATCTATGTGACCACCAGCAAGCAGGCGGGCAACAACACGAACGGACAGGGCCTGTGCGCCTATTATCTGCAGAAGTTCAACCCCGCCACCCTGTCCATGGGCACCGCCGCCAACGTACCCGGCACCTTCCTGCAGCGCGACCCGGCCACCGGCGTAATCCTGCTCCAGGACAATCAGTGGGACACAAACTGGAACTACACAAACAAGCTCAACACACTGTCCTGGGATGGCGGTGACGGCATGGTCACGTTCCTCGCAACGATGGACGCACCGACCAATTCGAACGGGCTCAAGGCCCGCGGGTCGAGCGTCTACTACAGTTATTGGGACAATACCAATTACGGCGTGGGCGTCATCCGCATCGGCGCCGACGGAGCTTTTACCCAGGGACCGAAACTTGCGGTCACCGACGGCTGGCTGGACATCACGGAAGCCCTCGACAACGTTGCCTATCTGACCGTGGGTGGCCAGGCGATTGCCCGCTATGATTTCTCGGGCGAGACACCCGCCATGATCGACGTGACACCCGTGATGAGTTCTCCGTTGCGGGTTCGTTTCGACAGCAACAACGCGTATGCCCCGCTCGGCTACGCCGGGTTGGCGGTGCTGCCGCGCTGAACACGCCAGACTGCCGAGAATGTTTATGCCGCCCCCTGCGCCTCCCGGCGCGGGGGGCGTTTTGCAATCCACGGGCCGCGCGGGTGGTATCGTGGGAGCAGATGGGAAGTATGGGAGTCATGGGATTTATGGCCCCGTGGAAGACCGCCTGCATGGCCAAAGACATTGAGGCGCTTATGCCAGAGTCTCGTGTCTGACGGGTGTGCTCACTGACCATTAAGGAACCACGACAATGATTGCATTGCTGCTCTCCGCACAGTTCATGCTTGGAACGATGACGGATGCACCACATCCGGAAACCATTGCGGCGCTTGAAAAGCGGGGTCTCTCCACGCATATTGCCGATTTCCCCGCAGGAATAGCTGAGGCCTTTGCCAAGAGAGACAAGGACCTCTTCTTGGCCATGGCGAAGAGCATGGAGCTTTCTGTGCGTGCTGAGTATCTTGCGGATCAAGTCATTCGCCTTTACGAAGCTCTGCCGGAAGACGATTTCAAGGAATCCATAGCCGTTCCGTTGGCGTACAGCTTGCAGCTTGTTGAGCGTGTGATGCAGAGCCGGTGGGCCTGTGAGTTCTACGGGCGCGCCATGAAAGTCATGTATGGTAAGTCGTCGGTGGACGAGCGCATAAAGGCCAGTTTTGTTCTCGAAAGACTCTCGTCAGTTTGTGGGCTGACGCTTGCTCCGTACATGGTAAAAGCGGCACTGATTGTGCCCGACGATCAAATCATCTTTGGGGAGATATGCATCGGACAGCCGCTAGAGAATAGATGGTCGTCCGTCACGTCGGCCATGGCCTATCACATCTTACAGCGCTATGCAAACCGTCCCGGAACAGTCCCAAATGAGGAGATTGTTGGCCCTATCAGGGAACATGCCAAGCCCCTCCTGGACGCAAAGCAATCGCCGCCCCGTTCGTCCCGTGAGGACGTGCTCAAGGAGCTTGACGCACTGATTGCGGCGGACGGAAAGAAGCTGTGCGACAAGTACAGCAAGATGGAATACAAGCCCGCTCCCCCGCCCCCGCCGCACGATCCCGACGAACCAACGGAGTGACACCTTTGCCAGCCAGTTCGGAGATCTCTCTTCCAAGGGAAATGGGGAACGCAGCGATCAGCTTGCAGGCAGCCCTCAGGGGAAGACAGCCGAGGGCGGCTGTCCTACAGAAGGAACGAACGTGATGCGTGAGAGACGCTTCTTTATGCCGGTGTGGATTACGGCGACCATCGCCATTATTGTGACAGCCGGATGCGCCACACATGGCTCGGCTTCTGGGGATGCGTGCCAGATAAAGGCACTTCTTGATCAGTGGAAGACTGCCTACACGGCCAAAGACATGGGTGCGCTGATGCGGCTGTATGCGGATGACTATTCGCACGGGGGCAAGAACAAGGCGGGTATCGCGAAGGCAATCGCCGAACAGATGCAGGAAAATGCCGCCTATGATGTGCGGGTCAATGTGGTCGATGCGACCGTCACCCTGCAGGGCAACCGGGCCAGTGTCCTGCCCGTTGCACTTTCCGGCACGGCCGGCTCGGATACGGCACGGCTGGAATTACGCAAAGACAACGGGCGCTGGTGGGTGACGGGAACGGACCTGTAGAAGCGGCTTCCAGCCGCTTTCCGGCGTGGCCCCAACTTCGGGTCAAGAAAAGAACGCGCCAAGATGGCGCGTCTACGTGAAAAGCGGCGGCATGGCCGCCGTAATCAATACTGTGGGACAGCCGCCCTCGGCTGACGATACGCGAAGCTCAAGACGGACTGACAGGCGGGGGCGGCTGTCCCACAGTATCTGAAACCCCGGGGCCATTGCCGTTGGTTGGCACGTTTGTGGTTTTTTCTGCATAATGGTCTGCGCACAACAGGTTCAACTTACAGGAGCAACGCATCATGGGCAAAATCGGCATAGGCATCAATCTTGAATTTGTACGCCACGAAGACAAACCCTTTGAGTGGGGCGTGGACAAGGCCGCGGAACTGGGCTATGAATATGTCGAGCCGATGGTGCACTGGGGGCGGGAACTGCTCAGTGAGGCGGGTTATTTCCACAGTGTCTCCATGCTGGACGATCCCCTGCGTCTGCGCCGTGCCTGCGAGAAAGCCGGTGTGAAGATGTCCGGGCTGTCGGCACACACGACGCTGTGCAAGCCTGAAATCGGCGTCGAATACCTCAAGCAGGCCGTCCGTTTCGCGGCCGAGGCGGGCGCGCCGGTCATCAACACCGACGAGGGCCCCAAACCCGCATGGACCACGGTTGAAGAGGATTATGTGCTTATGCGCTACACGCTGGTCGAAGCCGCCAAAGTGGCCGAGCCGCGCGGCATCCTCATCGGCATCGAGCCGCACCAGCAGTACAGCAAGACGCCCGACGGGCTTGACCGCATCCAGGCGCTGCCCGCCAGCCCGGCGGTGGGCATCAACTTCGACACCGGCAACAGCTTTCTCGGCGGCGAGGACCCCTATCTCTGGCTGGAGCGCGTCAAAGACCGGCTGGTCCATGTGCATGCCAAAGACATCTCCATTAAGCAGTCCGACTCCGAACGGGGCAAGGTTACGGGCACACCGGTCGGTTGCGCCTGCGGCGAGGGCGTCATCGACTGGAAGCGCGTCCTCGACATTTGCAGGACCGCACCGCGCGACCTCGTGCTTTCCGTTGAATGCGGCACTGTCGCCCAGGCCAAGGCGAGCATCGAACACCTTAACGCCTTGCTGTAAAAGCAACCCGTGAACAGGTCTCCAGGGTTGAAATGCGATAGACACAGGAATTTGTCCCGATGCAGCAGCCTGTCCCGACAATCATTGTCATCGGTTCGGTGAATAGTAAACGTTAGTGCGGTGTTCTTGTTGCAATGGGAACGTACCGGAGAGAAGGCCCAAAGGGCACAATGAAACACGCGATGGAAACTATCGGCTTTCGTGCGGTGGCATTGACCCTGGCACTGACCCTGACGGGTGTGCCAGCGGTGTTCGGGCATGCCTGCACAATGACCGACGATGCCAAGGCCGGGTCCGGGTCATGCACAACGTGTGCCTTCTGCGCCAAGCCCAACCAGCATGGAAGCGACCAGGAGTGCTGCTGTTCTCCGTCCGAGGCTGGCTGGCGGGGTGTTGGTGTTGACCGTTGTTCCTGCGGCCAGAACCCTTCGGACCTGCCCCCTGCGCTTCCCGCGGACCCGTCACAAAACCGAATCAATCCGCTCCGGTCCCTGGTACAGATTGCGGCCATATTGACCGTATCCTCCGGGGACTTCGGATTCGGGGACATGTCAGATGTTGGCATATGCCCCTCTGAGCCGTCTGCGACGCATCTGTTGTGCTGTGTATGGCGTTGTTGAACGGTGGTCGGATGGCGGCGGATAACGGCTGACAGAGGACTTGGACACCGTTTGTCCATGTTCGAATTTGCCGTGATAGACAAACAAAAACGTGTTATACACACGAAAGGAAGAAGACCATGAAGAAAGCAATGTTGCTGACCGTACTGTTTGCGTTTATCCTGTCCTTTGGCGTCCTTGCCGCGATGCCGGCCCATGCCGCGGACTGTTGCGACAAGGCGGCAAAAGCCGGATGCTGTGACAAAGCGGCGGCTTGTGACAAGGCTGCATGCGACAAGTGCCCGTGCAAGGGCGGCGAGAAGTGCACCTGTGGCAAAGACTGCAAGTGTCCCTGCTGCAATGACGGCAAATGCACCAAGCCGGCTACGCCCGCTCCCGCACCAGAGCCTGCACCCACCAAATAGCGGACCAGCAGGTTCACAGCATACCCTGAATTTATTGGGGCCGGTTCACAGGAACCGGCCCCAACCTATTGGTGGGGAGTGGAAGTTTGCCCCAACATATTGTGTGGTGGTAAAGTCTATCCTGTCGCTCAAACCGTTTCGAGAAGCGTTCTTATGGCTCGTGTTGGCGCGACCTGTTCGGCGTATCGTTTCCGGAGCGGTGGCGTTGGGCATCCTCAACAGGGATGGTATATGAAGCGAAATGGGCAGAATTGGATTTTGCGGGTGTTGCTGACAACCCTGGTGGTGGCGGGCATGAGTATTCCCGCCTCTTTGGCTGACGCCATGCCGCACAGGCCCGGCAGCGGCATGGAGCAGCTCTTGCGTCCCGCAACGGCGATGTCCGCCCGTGGCCCCGTAATCCCTGCTGTCGACGGGGAAACCCTCACGCTCCTTGACGTGCGTGACCCGGTTCTGGACGATGCTTCACAAGACAGCATGGACAAACTTCACATTCCAGCCCAGCCAATCGAATTGGCCCTGTTCTGCGCCGGGTTCAGCCGGGTCGCAGGACCGTTGTTAAACCGGCTGGCCGAAGACGGGCTTGCCACACAAGTTGTTTGCTGTGCATGGCGTTGCTGAACAGGAAGCATGGTCGGCAGCAGAAATACGTCCCCTTTCACCAGAGAAACCATTAGGAATTCGCACCAATTCAGGAGACCCTCCCATGAAAAAGTCATTGATCTTGACCGTCTTGTTCGCTTTTGTGCTGTCCTTCGGCGTACTGAGCGCCTTTCCGAGCCACGCCTCAGCAGCCTCGTCCGTTGCCAAATCCGGCGCAGTCAAGGATGTGAAACTTGCCAGCGCCAAGAACGGCAAGTCTCCAAAGTCTGTCGGCCATGCCAAATCCTCCAAGGGCGGCAAAGGCACCAAGCATGCAAAAGCCCCCAAGAAGGCGGAGTCGAAGAAACACGGCAAGGCGAAACACGCCAAGTCCAAGAAGCACGGCAAGAGAGCCTCCAAATAAGGACAGTCTGCTGATACATGGACGTCATCGGGCCGGTCCTTCGGGACCGGCCCGTTCCCCTTGAGGACACCCTGATGGCCTGCAACATCTTTAGGCGCTGCAGCAGTCACCGATGTCGGGATTGGCGCTTGGGCCGTCCCTGGTTGATCCAGGCCGAGAAGCTTCGCTGTTTCACGGCATACGTCGGCCAGAGTCGTCATGACAGGCGCG
>CAIJOU010000263.1 GCA_903822375.1 Candidatus Hydrogenedentota bacterium | reverse complement strand
TCAGTTGGTAGAGCAGCGGACTGAAAATCCGCGTGTCGGCGGTTCAACTCCGCCCTTCGGCACCATTCTTTTTATCTATCCGTGCCGGAATAGCTCAGTCGGTAGAGCGCGTCACTCGTAATGACGAGGTCCGGGGTTCGATTCCCCGTTCCGGCTCCAGTTTCTCCCCCCAAAACGCACCCATCTTCAGCAAGTGTCAGTCGTCCAAGAAGGCCGGGCACGGAACCCTCTCAAGAACGTCTGTCGCACGAGAGAAGGGTGCGGACTGCCTCCAGACTCAGTTCGGAACTCCCCACACTTCGCAGATTCCTTTCTCGGCAAGCTCCGCCATCCCGTTCGTCCGTTACTCCCCATATCGTGATGACCCGTCAATTAATCGCCTCCAATCCCACGGTTTTGCTCCTGTTTTACCGGCCCAGAACACAAACCACGAAAAACAGCCGACGAAGAGCGCAGTCCCCTCATCACTGTGTTTCAGACAAAGGATTCGCACTAGTGGCTACAGAGCACAAAGATCCTGTTGACAGATTCGGCATGAAGTTGTACGCTAGGCTTAAAGTGCTATATATGCGGATTAGGTGACAGCCTCGCTGGAAGACCGCAACGCATGACATAAACCCTGAAGAGATGATGGCCGTTCGAGGCGCGCAGAGGAGAACGTTAAAGCGGTGGGCACAACCAACCGCGCCCACTCGGGGAAATCGACTGCGTTCCTTTTCCCAAGGAACCAAAACGAGGAGGACCCAACAATGTCAACACGAACTGCAGTGAGATTTGGAGTGGCTTTCTGTGGATGGGCGGTACTTGCAGTTGTCTTGGGCGGATGCACACCGGCAATCACGGTGGTATCCACAATCCCCGCCAACGGTGCCACGAACGTGCCGTTCGGCACACAGGTCAGCGCAACCTTCAGTGCTCCGGTGGACCCGGCTTCGATTACAGACGCCACATTCACGCTGAAGCAGGGGGCCACTGCGGTCCCGGCAACAGTAAGCTACGATGCCGCGACCAATACGGCGACCCTGGTTCCGACAGGCGCGCTGACACCGCTCACCGTCTATACGGCCACGATTAACGCCGAGGCCGAAAAGCAGGTGACCAAGTGCCTTGAATGCTACTGGCCTTTCCTCGTGGTGCCGGCCGTAATTGCCATTGTGCCCATTTTTGTCCCGGAAGAGCCGCCCATTGAGTACTCTTGGACTTTCACCACGGCCCCGCTCCCCACTCACCCGGTCAGCTATGTGGCCGTGCCGACCGGAGGCGGTACAGTGACCGGTCCCCCGACCATTTCGGAGGGCGGAACGGTACCGGTTACCGTAACCCCCAGCCCCGGTTGGAGTATCGAGTCGGTAACAACCTCCAATGGCTCGATCGCCCCCGCAGTGAAATCCGCGAGTTCGTACACCCTGTCGGGTGTGACCGCCGCGGCAACCGTGACGGCGGTCTTCATACCCGATGTCTTCACACTGACTTATGTGGCCATACCGGAAAACGCCGGCACGGTCGCAGGACCGGCCACTATCTCCACCGGTGGGTCGGCGACGATCAACGTGACGCCAACCATGGGCTGGGAGCTTGAGTCCTTGACCACCACAAGTGGCACAATTTCAGGTTCGGGCCCATACACACTGTCAGGCGTGACCGCCAATGCGACCATTACGGCGACATTTACGCAACTTCCCTTCCCGGTAACCTACATCGCCGACCCGCCGGAAGGCGGTTCCGTGACGGGACCGGCCACCATAGCCGCTGGCGGTTCAATCGAGGCTACGGTGACGACAAACACGGACTGGGTGCTGGCTTCGGTCACAACGTCAAACGGAGTAATCACCACTTCGGCCCCGTACATGCTTTCCAATGTCACAGGACCGGCGACCGTTACGGCGATCTTCAGCGAGGTCCCCAGAAAGAAATAGGCTTTAACCGGACTCTCGCGGGACGGAATCCCGTGCGATATTCAGTTCTTTCCTTTGCACAGAGGGGTCTTGCGGTGCTTTCGCAAGGCCCCTTTGTGATGTTATCACCCGTTGTGGGCCTCCCAACGGCCGCATAGAGCCGAATTGTTCGGCCGTTTTGGAGCCTCCCGTCAGGGTACTGCTGTAAAACGTTGTTGCAAAGTTGAAAAGCGTCTCCTCTCCGGGTATTATATTGGCGCTATTCAAGAAAACCCAGTAATCCAAGCAAGGTGTAATAATATGGAATCGAAGCAGTCTTTCAGCACGTCTCAGGTGGCCAAGTACTGTCATGTTACTGCCGACACCATCCGGAAATGGGCCGAGGCCGGGCGTATTCGTGTTTTCAAGACCCCCGGCGGTCATCGCCGCATACGCCGCGAGGACTTGGTCCGGTTTCTGCGGGACAACAGTATTCCGATGCATGAGGACTTGGACAGCTCGGGCGTCAAGATACTCGTGGTCGATGACGAAAAG
>CAIJOU010000262.1 GCA_903822375.1 Candidatus Hydrogenedentota bacterium | reverse complement strand
GGCAGAACCGAGAGAGCATCGCCGGACAGATTCCTGAAACTGCTGGTGTTGATGTTCGGAACAGCCCCCTCAACGCGAACGGCGGTGGCATGATTCATAAAGGCGCAACCGCGAATGACTGTCTGCTCAGCCGTGTTGTTCCCGACAGCGATACATGTCCAACTGGTTGGAATTCCGCCGGAAGCGCCTGTAAACCGGACTGCGTCGACCACCGATGGGCCGTCCCAGAGCGTGTTCAGGCGTTTTGCCGGAGATATGATCGTCAGCAGCGCGTCATCACCAGCCGGCGGCGTGACCGTTTCAGCAATGAGATTTATGTCCGTGATCATGACCGGATAGGCGGCCCTGATGCGTCCTACAACATTCACCTGCGTGTAATTCGAGTCGGTTCCCGACACCCGGTAATAGTCAACTCCCCACAGCCGGAAATTCGCCGGAAGACTTATTAGCCCCTCGTTGTAGGTTCCTGCCTCCACAAACACCGTTACCGGCGTGCCCGCCGGTGGCGAAAGCGCAGCGAGCGCGGAAACGGCATGGTTAATGGTACGCCACGGCGCGTTACGCGAGCCGGAGGCAGCGTCATTTCCACCGGGCGCGACATACCCCGTCCATGCCGGGGAATCTGGGTTGTTGGGGTCGGTCTGTCCCAGGAATTCGTCCAGATTCATGGTGCCGTCGCCATCGGGATCATAGTTGTCGTCAAGCTGACTCATGGGATTGAGGCCGTTCTGGACTTCCCACCCGTCCGGCATGCCGTCGTTGTCGGAATCGGGGTTGGTGGGATCACAGTAATGCAACACCTCATCGTAGTCGCTGAGCCCGTCACCGTCGCGGTCACTGTTCCTGTCGGGAGCCGGTTGGCAGGCGTCCAAATCATCGACAATCACGCAACGCCCGCGCAATGCTGCTATGCTGTCGCAGTCCATGGGGGACCCGATTGCCGTGCCGACGAAAACGTAATCGCCGTCCGTGATCCCGGGATTATTGACCAACGGGCTGAAATCGGTGGCCGAGTTTCCGCCTGCGGCCAGAAGGTGCAGGTTGGTCAGACCCTGCAGTGGGGCAAAGGCGCTGACCTGGGTGAAATTGATGGCCAGTCGCGTAAGATTGGTCAGGCCGGCCAGGTTGGCCAGTCCCGAATTTCCAATGGGATTGTTGTCAAGGGCCAGTCCGGTCAGGGCGGTCATGGTGGCGAGGGGGGCCGTGTCGGCAATTTGATTCTCGCGCAGATCAAGCCATATCAGATTCGGCAGGACCGCGAGCGGACTGATGTCCACGACCCGGTTTCTCCAGAGGTCCAATTTAGTCAAGTTGGCCAGAACCGCCAACGGGGTGAGGTTGACCACCTTGTTGCCGGCGAGACTGATGCCCTGGAGTGTGGTCACGCCTGACAGCGGGGTCAGGTCGGCAACCTGGTTGTCTGTCAGGAACACATGGGTAAGGCCGGGAAGCGCGCCCAACGGGGTCAGGTCAACCACGCTGTTTCCCGACAGGTCCAGGATGTGCAATCCCGTGCAGTATTCCATCCCGCTGAGGTTTACAATGCCGCCGCCCGGCAATCCCCCGACCGTAACCGGCGTTCCGCTGGCCACCGCCGGAACGGCGGCGGCAAGCCCGGGGTTAATGGTGAGCGTGCTGGCCGTGTGGGAAGCCAGAATGTAGTCCGTGCTGTCGCCGGCAATCGTGACATGCGAACCGTCGACAAGCGTGGTGAAACCGCTGACCTGCAAAACTGTTTCGCCCGCCTGATGGTAGCCGTTCAGCAGACCGTTCTTGGCGGGGTTGACTGCGGAGAACTCCTCTATTCCGGCGAGGTCAACGTCCAGAATATCACCGGCAGGTTTATTGATCGCCCTGCGGAATGCAGCCTCCAGACCGGCGTCTGGAATGGTCACCGCCACTGACTTCGGCTGCGTCGCACCCAGAATCGCCGGGTTGGACTGCGTGTCCTGTGCCGGTGCGCCAAGACAAACCAGGAATGACAGCACTAAGAACATTGACCCGCACCAAATTTTGATCATGCCCAAACCCCCTTGGCTTTGTTTTGTTGCCTGCGAACATACCAGGCAACGATGGTAGTATCCGACATTTCCAATATTTACCTACTTGCTACTGTCAAGTGCAGGTCTTTCGCCATTGTAAAGGCACACGCTGACGGTGTTAAGGCCTGTTTTGCTGTCAGAATCCGTCCTTGAGGTCGTTCACGGCCCAATTGTCCTTTTCGAAAGTCGCACTCGACGCTGTTCGTACGCATTCGGGCCGACCTCTCCGTCGAGTTGCGGGGCATTTTCATTCGTGCGAACACCGTATCGGTCATGTCGGCGCAGGCATCAGCGACCCAAGCTGCAGGATGCGCTGAAGGACAACCTCGAACAAACGTTGTGGAATGGCAACCCAGCCATTTGAAACGTGACAAGCCGTGCGTTGGTATCCGCGATACAATTGGACCAGACGCAGGTAACCCCCCGGCAAAGGAAGAGTAAAGTTTCGGTAAACATCTCAATCCCTTCCCGTCTCTTGTTTTCCGTTTCCCCCCTCCTTTCCCCGCAATGAGTCCAAGAAGTTCAGCGCAGGCCCTTTCCTCCCTTGGCTCGGAAATGGGTGAACTGAAAGAGTGGATGAGACTGGGCAATGAGTTGGAGAGGATCCGGCGGCAGGAAGATGTCGGGTTGTTTTTGTCAAGTGGAGTGCGGGCAGGAGTTTTCTTCTTGGAAAAGTGCCTGCTCGCAAGCAACACTTCCCAGTGTCCGGCAATAAAGGGAGCCTTTGTGGATGGGCACCCTTGGGGGGAACCGTCAGATTCCCGGCGACAACCGGCATCCATCGTTCATGCCGGGTTTCTCCGCGTGTGGAATACGGGACCTAATATCCCGCCGAATGACAGGCTACTCCGATTCGGGGGGCGTTGCCGTGGCGGTCAGGTCGGGGTATTTCGGCGTTATGGTCGCGTAAAACGCCTGTATTTCCACAATGTCCCTGGCATAATCACCGGTGGGTTCGAAAAGCCGGGCAATGCCGCCCCGTCGTCGGCCATAGTCAAGGTAGCCGAGAGCGATGGGAACCTTGGCACCCACGGCAATGTGATAGAAGCCCGTTTTCCAGGCACGAACCTTCTTTCGCGTGCCCTCGGGGGGCACGGCAAGAATGAGCTGGTCATGCTGAGAGAACATCTCAATGCACTGGCCGACCACGCCGTTGGTCTTGCTCCGGTCGATGGGAATTCCGCCAAGCCACTTGAGAAACACGCCAAAGGGACCCAGAAACACGGAGTCCTTGGTCATCCAGAACATTTTCGCACGCAGCAGAAAACCACAGGCCAGCATGATGGGCAAGTCCCAGTTCGTGGTGTGCGGCGCGGCAATCATCACGTATTTGGGCACGTTGGGAAGCGTTCCCTCCACACGCCATCCGAGGATGCCAAAGAAGATCCGGGCCCAAAGACGCCCAACTATGGTGACAAAGGGTGTGTCAAATATCGTGCGCTGCATCACAACTCCTCGAACAGTCTTCGGCGGCACGGGACACGGATTGGGCCGTGCCCGGCAGCTCTCGGTACAGGGGGGCGACAGAATCGACCCATGGGGTTTAGGGGGAAACGGCGCATGGAACGGTGTGTAAGCCCATGGCCGTCTACGGTAATAATAGCACAAAAAGGCGGGGAATTTCGCTTTCGGATAGAATGTCGGCCGGAGACTGAGCGTGCGCGCTGCGGCGCGCCTGGACCCGGCAGGCGGGAACCATGGGACTTAGGGGAAGGAATTCGGAAACGCCAGAGTCCGTTCCCTCTTGGCAGTCGAATCGGGACCCGTCCAGCCGGGAACAAACACCTCTTCAAGAGAGCCGCACTTTGACGCTTTGCCCGACAATCCAAATTCTTGCGGGCCTCATGAGGACCTTTGTGATTGCATGGGCACTTTTGGTACCGTGAAGGCATGGTTTGGCACGTCGGAATACGGCGTGCGGCAGTTGCATGGGAAGATGGGAAAAGGGTCGCTTCCGGACCCGAAGCAAGGAGAGGTCATGCCCCTGCGATTAATGTGTCTGGCCGCCGTTCTTTTCGCCCCCTTGGCCGGGGCAGAATCCAAAACCATCACGGTTCCCGTGGATTATCCCACCATCAAGGCCGCGATCGAGGCTGCGGCACCGGGCGACACCGTGCTTATAAAGCCCGGCCAGTACCAGGAGTCACTGGTTATCGACAAGGCCGTGACGGTCAAGGGGGAGGCCGCGGAGCAGGTGCGATTGCACAACTCTGTGATGGCGAGTAATGTCATCAAGGTCACTTCCAAGGAAACGGTCCAGCTTGAAAACCTCATAGTCGAGCACACGGACGAGGAACCGGACCCAAAGAGTCTGAAGTATCCCAGCTTGGTCTGGGTTGAGGGTGGCGGTAAGGCCGAGATTCGCCGGTGTGTGCTGCGTAAGGGGGGCGGCTGCGGACTGCTGGTCGGTGACGACAGTTTCGCACTGGCCGAGAATTGCCGCATGGAGCAGAATGCCCAGGCGGGAGCGGCCGTTTGCGGGAAGAATGCCCGTGGCCGTTTTGTGAAGAACACCATGTCGGAGAATCCCTGGGGGGGGATTTCTGTTTTTGACGGGGGCGCTGGCGAGTTCCTTGAGAACTCTCTCACCAAGAATCAACGGAACGGCATACTCATTTTCGGGCCCGGGCCGGAAGGGGTGCTGATTCAGGGTAACCGCGCGGAAGGAAACGCCTACTCAGGCATTCAGGTCGAACAGCGCAAGGGAGTGGTCATCGAAGCCAATATTGCCGTCAAGAACGCAGAGAACGGAATTCGAATCCAGACGGGCGCGCAGACGACGGTAAAGCGCAATACCTGCGAAGACAACAGCGGGCCTGGCCTCCATGTGGCAGGCGTGCTAACCGAGGCGGTGCTTGAGGAAAACACGTGCACCCGCAACAGGGGTGCGGGCATTCTGGTCCACGCGGGGACGCAGACACAAGTCCGCGGCAACACGGCCTCGGAAAACTCCACCAGCGGAATCATCATCCGAAACTGGAACACCAGCGCCGAGATAACCGCAAACATCTGTGCGAAGAACAAGGCACATGGAGTTCTGGCCGCCCTCGGCGCCACCGCCTCAGTGGCGGGGAACACCTGTTCCGATAATGAGGGCCGCGGCGTGGCGGCGACAGACGAGGGCACGGCGGCAACCATTGGGACGAACACTCTTGAAAACAACGCCGACCGGATTCCATTGAAGGACACTCCCCTTTCCCGGCAGAGCCAAGTGGAAAACTTCCACATTGGCTGGGCGCTCGCGGCTGGTCAGTTCGACTATCTGGAGGGGATTGTCGCGCGCATTCGCGTCAACAAATGCCGGAATGCGCAGGGAAAGTGGGAACTGGAGACTTTCTATGATGCGCTGCGGAATGGTTACTGGAGCCAGACGTGGAGGCAAAAAGAGCCCTTTGTGGCCAGTGTGCAGAAATGGTGCGAACAGAAACCGCAGTCCGTTTCCGCCCGCATTGTGATGATCGAGACTTACAAGAACTACGCCTGGCAGGCGCGAGGCGGCGGCTACGGCAATGAGGTCACCCCGGAAGGGCTAAAGGGATTCAAGGAGAACCTTGCCGAAGCCGAAAGGGTGTTGAAAGAGGCGGAGTTGCTGGCCGAAAAGGATCCCCACCTTTATACCGAATGGCTGGAAACAGGCATGGGGCTTGATTACAAACATGACCAGGAGGAAACCCTCTTCGAAAAGGGTGTTGCCCTGGCACCAGACTATTACCCGCTGTACGACGCCATGGCCACCTACCTCGCACCGCGCTGGCACGGAAAAGGAAGGGATCTGGAGGACTTCTTCAAGCGCGCCTGGGATAAATCCAAGGGCGTTTGCGGTGATGCACTCTATGCGGCACTCGTGTCCGAGCATGTAAATGAGTACAACTGCAACTACGTCGGCAGCGGGGAAATGGCCGAATGGGATGGAATAGACCGCGGATTTCAGCAGGCCTTGGCGGAGTTCCCTGAATCGAACCGCTACCTGAACAAGTACTGCGAAATGGCGTGCATGTTTGAGAAGCGCGAACTCGCCGCGGGGCTTTTCGAAAAGATCGGCGACAAAGTCGATTCCGGAGTTTGGGGCGAAAAAGAAGACAGCATCTATCGCCCTTATCATCGTTGGGCCACGATGGACAATCAACCGTTCCCCTGCGAGGACAGGCGCACCACGCCCTTTGGCGTCTCCCCCTCCGCGTTTCGACGCTACCTACTCATGGGCTCGGCGGGGTTGATAGGCCTGTCGCTGCTGGCGACACTGTTCATTGTGCTGTTCTTCGGGGTGAAAGTAATGCGGCAGCCCAAACAATGATCAGGAATGATTGGCCTGACAAGTCTGGCCGCGGTAGAGGCTGTCGACTACGTTGCGCACGAATTGCTCATCGGTGAGGCCGAGCAGGGCGGATTCTGGAAAGTTTGCCTTGTTGCGGAAGTGTTCGGCCAGTTCAGCGAACAAGTCGAGGCGGGCGGCGGGGTCGAGGCTGTCGCGGCGCAGGATGGCCTCGGTGGCAACGGCGACCTCCACAGGCGCCGTCTGCTGGCGGAGCCGGGCCTCAAGGTGGGGGTGTTCGCGCAGGGAATTGTATTTGCCCGCACCGAGCAGGCTTTCGCTGAACCCTGCGGCGGGGGGGGTGCGCACGACAACCGTGTTGGCCACATAGTCGCCGAGCCGCTGGTTGAGGCGGCTCAGGACGCAGGCCATGCCGCCCACCAGATAGAATGCGGGCAGCATGTCCACCGCGCGGAACAGGTTGCGCATGAATATCTGGTTGAACCTGAGGCGCAGTCCGGCGGCGTCCATGACGCGCATCCGCAACAGCCATTTGCCGAGCGTCCTTCCGCCCCAAAACCACTCGAGCACGATGCCGTAGCCCATGCTGATCAGAAAATAGCCGAGCGTGGCCAGCGTGCCGACAATGTCTCCACCCAACAGGCCCAACGGGGACAGCGCCAGCACGAGCAGCATGTTAAGCACGGTCACCGCCATCAGGTCTATGCTGTAGGCCAGAAAGCGGCTGTAGGGTCCCGCAAGGGGCACGGAGAAGGCCACGCCGTCAGGCGTGCGTATGACGAGGCCGCGCGGCCGGAATCCGTTCATGGCCGCGCCCCCTTTCCGCGTCCTGCCAGCCAGAAGTACAACACCAAGCAGTTCAACTCAAGCACGCCGAAGGCTATCTTGACCCAGTAGGGCAGCACGGGCTCGTGGTACTGCGAGAAGAACGATTCCACAATCCCGGCCCAGACCAGCATGACGGCCACGCCTGCAATGAGCGTCGCCAGGTCGGGGGCGGTCTCGCGCAGCCGCGCGCGCACGCGCTTGCGTGTGCCCCAGCCCATGAGGGCGCGGCCGAGGATGAGCCCGGCCTGGCCCGCGATGAGAATGGAGGGGATCTCCACCGACCCGTGGGGCAGCAGCCAGCCCGCCACAAAGACGCCCTCCCCGGCGCGCACATAATCCGCCACCACCGCGCCCAGAATGATGCCGTTGGAGAATAGGAGCACGAAGGTGCCCACGCCGAAGGTCACGCCCAGGGCCATCGCCAGTATGGACACCTGCGTGTTGTGCGTCATCAGCATCGCGGCGAAGCGGCCATGCATGCCGCCCAGACGGAGGTCCTCATTTTTCTCCTCCTTCTGAACCCGTTCGGCGGGGTCGCCGTGCAGGTGGGAAAAGGGCATGAGCACGTCCTTGGAAGGCGGGTCGAGCAGGATCGCCCCCGCGCCAAAGATGACGCCCAGCAGCGTGATTCCCACGGACAGGCGAAAGGCCCAGAACTGTTTGCGGAAGGTGGCCGGAAAGACGCGGGTGACCCAGGCGACAAAGGAGAAGCGGGTCTGGCCGGAGCGGGTCTCGTGGATTTCGGCATAGGCCCGCGCCACCAGCGGTTCCAGCCGCAGCCGCAGCACGTGGTCCTCCGGAAAGCCGGAGAGGCGGGCCAGACCGCTGGCGGCCCGCTGGTAGAGATAGTGCATGCGCCGCGCCTCATCGAGGGTAAGGCTGCGGGCCACGTCGCGGTCGAGCGCGGCGAGCATGGCCTCCAGTTCCTCCCAGTAGGGCGTTTCGGAGGCGGCAAAACGGCCAACATCCACAATCATAGCAATTGCCTCTGCCGCGCGCTGATGTACTGCGACACCAACTGCGGGCACAACCGTTCATTTTCCGCCATGGTCATGGAGACGCCCCGCTGCCGCAGGCGCAGTTCGAGTTCGCGCAGGTCGTTCCACACCAGGTGCCCGGCCAACCGCTGGTACACATCGTCGGCGGTCTCCACATCGGCCCCCTGAAAGACCGGTCCCACGCCCCGCGCGGGCAGCATGTTCACCATCACCAGATGCCTGCGGGCGATGATGGCGACGTTGTTCAGGAACCCCTCCGCCAGCACGGGGTCGTCCAGACTGGTCAGGAAGAAGAGCATGGCCCGACGGCGCAGCCGCAGCCGCAGGAAGGTGAACGCCTCGCCGAAATCGGGATTGCCGTTGCCGGGTTCGAGGGCGAAAATGGCATCCCGGCAGGCGCTGTAGTGCTGCCGTCCGTGCCCGGCGCGCACGAAAGCCCGCACCTGCTCGTCAAAGGCCATCACGCCGAACAGGTCGCCCTGCCGCTGGGCCACCGCGCCCAGCACCATGGCCGCCGTGATGAAGCGTTCGAGCTGCGTGCGCGAACCGTCCGTCTCCTCCAAGTCGTTCAGACCCGGCGCGGGCCGCGCGCTGAGGCGCGACACATCCATGACCAGGTACACTTCCTGGACACGCTCCACCTGAAAGACTTTGGTGATCGGCCGGGCCCGCTTGGCCGTGGTCTTCCAGTGAATGTCCTCGTAGGAGTCGCCGGGCAGGTACTCGCGCAGTTTCTCCACCTCGCGCCCCTTGCCCACCTGCCGCTGTGCGTGCATGCCGACCAGACCGCGGTTGAGGAAGATGGCCGCCAATCCCTTCTGCTCCGCCATGAGGTTGGGATAGCCGCGCAGACGGCACGAGACTTCGACGTCGCGGCGGAAGGCCCAGAGCCCCCAGGCCGATTCCACCTCAACCCGCATTCGGGTGAGGGTGTGCACGCCGCGCCGCCGCACCACGTAGGGCCATTCCACCCGTCCGGCGGCACCGTCGCCGGACAGATGCACGGTGAGTGTCTCCTGCTCCGGCGTGACCGCCTCCGGCCACAGTGCCGCGATGCGCAGACGGCCCACGGTCGCCTGCACGGTCAGTTCCAGCAGGGCGGGGCGGTCCACGGTCGCGCGGGCGTCATCGGGCAGCGTCACGGCCACGGCCCCGACAAGACGGCGTCCCCCGGCGGCGTCGGTCGCGGCGGCAACGGCAAAGAGGCCGCACAACGCGAGGATGGGCGGCAGCATGCCGGGTTGCACGGCCCAAAGTGCCGCGGCGCATGCGCCGACCAGCGCGGTCCAGCGGATAAGTCTGTCGCCCGGAACAATCATCGCGGCACGGGCACCTCCTGCAATATGCGCTGAATCACCTCGTCCACGCCGAGCCCCTCGATTTCGTACTCGGGCCGGAGCACCAGCCGGTGCTCCAGCACGGGCACGGCCAGCGTCTTGACGTCGTCGGGGGTCACAAAGTCACGGCCTTGAATGGCGGCATATATCCGCGAGGCCAGGATCAGCGCCTGGGTGGCGCGGGGGCCGGCGCCGACCAGTATGGCGTTGTCGGC
>CAIJOU010000261.1 GCA_903822375.1 Candidatus Hydrogenedentota bacterium | reverse complement strand
GACTACGCCCTCCGGGTTCCGGGCCCTACGCGGGAGAGGCCGAAATCCGGGTCAACAGAAGACCCGCAAAAACACATGTTGGGAACATCAGCTTTTGCAGAACTTGCGTTACACAACTAAGAAAGTCAGGCGTTTGTGCGTCAAGAACGCAGTGTTCCTGCAAGGGATATCCTTTTAGGCAGACGTGGTACAAGACTGATCAGCAACAAGCGTCATGTGTCGAAATGGGAACACCACTTAGCGCAAAGGCTCAAGCAATGCGTGGGAGAGGGGAAAAGAATGCAGGCCGGGTCGGCAATGACAGGGCTGCGACAAGGTCTTATGAGGTTAACAGCGGAGGCCTAAGATTGCGGCGGGCAATGGGTGCGGCCTTGGGGTCGACCGTAGGCGCTCGCATTAAGGTAGCTCTTGCACGGAGCGAACGTTGTTGGATTGTTACCCTGTTACGGCGTGCATCGGTCAGCCATGACGATGCGCGCTGTGCAACGTTGCCTTCCCAATTCTAAGTGGTCTTCCTTGATCACATGGCGAGACGAAAGCCGATGGTGTCGGCCGAGTTCTGCGGGAAGTCGTAGCTGCGGTAGGCGGAGCGGCAAAGCTCGCTGAAGCCGTTCCACGCGCCGCCGCGTCCAACGCGGGACGAGCCCACCGGCGATTCCCAGGCGCTGCCGTCTGTTGGGGCACCCGTGTAGTCGTCATGCCACCAGTCCTGGCACCATTCCCACACGTCCCCGGTCATGTCGTACAGTCCCCAGGGATTTGCGGTCTTCTGCCCCACCGCGTGCGTGACGCTTGCGCTGTTCAGGATATACCAGGAATAGGTTCCGACTTTCTTGAACTGGAGATCGTCGCCCCAGAAGAACCGTGTGTCGGTGTCCGCCCGGCATGCGTACTCCCATTCCGCTTCGGAAGGCAGGCGAAACACGCCGTGGCCCAGGGCGTTCAGCGCCGTGATGAAGGCCTGGGCGTCGTTCCAGGATACAGTGTCGACGGGGCGGGCGGGAACACCGCTGAAGAAGGACGGATTATCCCCCATCACCGCCTGCCACTGCTCCTGGGTAACTTTGTACTTGCCAAGCTTGAAACTGTTCGCGAAGGTAACCTCATGCTGGGGGCTTTCCCATTCATAGGAATTCTGCTCGCCCGCATACCGGCCCATCATAAATGAGCCTGCCGGTATAGTCACCATCACCAGGGGCACGTCTCCTGGAAGCATAATGGTTTCCTCCTCCAGCCCGGGGCCCCTGGACACTAGCAGGTCCACCGGATCGCCGGCAGCCACCGTCGTCCCCGCCGTCGGGTTCTGGCTGATGATATGACCCAGGGGAACCGTATTGTCGAAGTCTTCTGTTACGGTGCCCACGACCAGGCCGACGCTCGTGATGGCTGTTTCCGCCGCGGACTGCGTCATCCCCACGACTTCCGGGACCGTGCCGGGTTGCGATTGCGGACCTTTGGACACAACCAGGTCCACCGTATCGCCCCAGGCGGCGTCTGCCCCGGCAGCAGGGTCTTGGCTGATGACCTGGCCGGCGGGAACGGTGTCGCTGAAGACTTGCGTTACTGTTCCCGGCAGGAGTTCGGTGCCTGTGAGGGTGGTCCCCGCCGCCGCCAGCATCATGCCCACCACATTGGGAACCGTTAGGGACGCCGGCGGACACCCCGTCTGTCCGAACGTTATGGAGATAATCACAATCAACAAAGCACCAAATGGCAATCTTGACCTTGACATCACAACGCTCCTTGGATGGCGTATCACGCCTGCATCATTGGGTGTACAAAAGACTCAATACGTTGCCGTGACGCGTTTTTAGGGGCCAAAACGCAAATTTACTGATGAAAACACCTCTTGCATCAGTGGAATTCCCGGATTGGTTTTGGGAGACAACAGCTTCATTGCCTGGTCATCTTTACGGGATGGGCGACAATGGTCAACCCTTCAAGTGGCGGCGAGCAGCGTCTTTGGCTATACTTGTCCTCCGGCTGGTCGGCCGGCAACAGTGCAGTATTCCACGCTGGAGGAGAATCGATGAAGATTTGTATGGCGGGTGTATGCGGCCGAATGGGCCGTCGCATTCTGGAAATGGCCGCCGCGGCGGATGATGTGGAAATTGGCGGCGGTTTTGACATCGCAGAGAATGCCGGGTCGGAAATCGTGGCCGGCCTCGAATGCGGCAAGCCGGTAAGGCTGACTGTGGGCGGCGATGTCTCCTCTGAACTCGCCAATTCGGACGTCCTAATCGATTTTACCGCGCCGTCGGCCTGCGTTGAAAACGCCCGTGCCGCCGTGTTGGCGGGGGTTCCCGTTGTCATCGGCACCACGGGCCTCAATGAGGCGCAGATAGCCGAACTGCGCCGTTTCGCGGAGCAGGCGGCGGTTGTGTATGCGCCCAACATGAGCATCGGTGTCAATCTGCTGTTCAAACTCACCAGCGAGGTGGCCGCCATTCTGGGGCCTGAGTACAACGTCGAGATCGTCGAGGTGCACCACAATCAGAAAAAGGACAGTCCCAGCGGGACTGCCGTGCGCCTGGCCGAGCGGGCCGCCGAAGCGCTGGGTTGGGATTATGCGGCGGACACGGCGCACGGCCGTGAAGGCATTATCGGTGCGCGGCCGCAGCGGCAGATTGGGATGCATGCGGTTCGCGGGGGGGATGTCGTCGGCGAACACACCGTCTCTTTCATCGGGCCGGGAGAGCGCATTGAGTTGGTTCACAGGGCGCACAACCGTGACAATTTTGCCCGGGGTGCTCTTGTGGCAGCCCGTTTCGCGGTCAAAGCAGGGCCGGGCCTCTACGATATGCAGGATGTTTTGGGCCTGAAATAAGCGCCCCGCGCGAACCTTGCGCCCCATGGGTTTGCGCGATCCGGCGGGGGTATGATAGAGTGTCCCGTCCCGGTCGGATTGTCCCGTCCGGGAGGCGCATTTTGGGATGTCTCCCGGTGCGCCACAGGTCAGTGATTCCCTTCACGGAGTGCATAACCGTTTATCAGGAGCTTGCTGCGCTATGCAGGAATTGATGCGCAAACACCGGCGCGCGATACTCGTGTTCATCATTGTGGTTATCGGCGGCCCCTTTGTTTTCCTTTTCGGCATGCCCTCAATCCGGAAAGACTCAAATGTCCGCCAGGAAGAGGTGGCTACTGTTGGCGGCGTTCCGATATCGGAGGCCGAGTACCGCCAGGCGCTTGACCGGATGGCGCAGATGATGGCGCAGGGCAAGAAAGAGCGGCCCAATTATAAGGAATTGGCCGAGTCGGGCACGACCGAGAACGTCCTTAAGCAGTTGGTCGACTCTGCGCTCATTACCCTCCAGGAAAAGAACCGCAATCTGACGGTGGAAGATCAGGTTCTCGAGAAGCAGATTCACGATTGGAAGGATTTCAAGGACGAGAAGGGCAATTTCAACCCCGCCGCCTTCAATGAGTGGGTCCGCAACATGAAAGACTGGACTTCGCTGTACGGGCGCATGCGCGAGGGCATTTCCCGCCAAGTCTACATGAACGCAATGCTTTCCATGGGCAGCCGGGTTTCCGACCGCGAGATTGACAAGGAACTCGAAGCTGACGCCACCAAGATGAAAATAAGGTACGTCAATATCGACATGCCGGTCACGCCGACAGACGAGGAAATTCAGAAGCAGTTTGACGAAAACCAGGAGCAATACCGCCGTCCGCCGACGAACACGGCGGATTACGTTGCGATACCCCTTATCCCCGAAGTGCCGCAAAAGGCGCTGGACGCCGTCAAGGAGGCGCGTGAAGGCGCTGACTTTGGCGAAGTCGTTAAGAAATACTCCGACCTGACGACACCGGGTTCCGAGGATTTGGGATGGCAGGCGGTCGAAGAAAGCCCGGCTTCGCACCTGGTGCCGCTGTATTCGCTGGCAGTCGGGCAGGTGAGCGACCCCGTTTCCGCTCCCATGGGCTATGTGGTTTACAAACTGGATGAAGAGCGTACCAATGCCGACACGGGCGCCCGCGAGGTTCACGGCAGGCAGATCGTTGTGAATGCGGCCCTCACTGAGGAAGAGCGCGCGGCCCGGCAGGCCAAGGCCGAATTGGTTTCCGCCAAGGCAAAGCAGACCGACCTCGCCACTGCGGCGCAGGAGAACGGGTTGCTCGTCCTTCACGCCACCAAGTTCACAACCGCCAGCATGGATATCGAGAATGTGCCCAAACAGGATGTGCCCCTTTTCCGTTCGGGCATTTCCTCGCAGAAGGACGACCAGTTGTTCAAGCCGATTCGCGGTCGCGCCAACATTTACGTCGGCAAGGTTGTGGAGTCCGTTCCCGGCGACATCCCGCCGCTTGAAGAGGTGAAGGCGAGGGTATCCAACGACGTCATCAGCAAGACCAAGCAGTCCGATGAGTACAAGAAGCGGTTGGCGGAACTGACCGACAAGATCAAGGCCGAAGTAAAGAACATCGACGAGATTCCGGTCAAGTTCCCCGAACTGAAGGCCGAGGTGAAGCAGACGGAGAAGCCCTTCACCCGCAAGGACATGCTCTACCAGCAGCAGATATACCTTTCTTCTTCGGACATCTACGATCGCCTGGGCAAGGCCGAGCCGGGAACCATGGCCGGTCCCCTGCAGGGAATGCTCGGAGACAAGTGGTTTGTGCAGCTTGCGGAGCGCATCGCGCCCACGGAAGAGGACAAGGCCAAGTGGCCCGAGGAGCGCAAGAAACTGCGCGAGCAGAAAGCGCAGCGGGCCGCGTACGAGTTGATGGCTGACTTCACGCAGGATCTGCGCGAGCGCATGCTTGAGAAGGTGCCGGTCCGGCGCAATGAAGATGCGATTTCGCGGATTCTCGGCCAAGGCAAGTACGCGCCGAAGGATGAAGAGGCTGCCGGCGGCGCCAAGAAGGCCGCCACCGCTCCGGCGGCCCCGGCTCCGGCCGCGCCGCCTGTGGCGCCCTCGAAATGATTCCGCTGCGCTGCGGGGTGTGTTGTGCCCGTGGCGGCAAAGGAGACTGATTATGGAGAAGGTGCTGATCATAGGTTCCGGTCCGGCCGGATACACGGCGGCGCTCTATTGCGGCCGTGCGAATCTGAACCCGTTGTGCCTTGAGGGCGAGCTGAGCAAGGACATTTTGCCCGGCGGCCAGTTGATGACGACCACCGAGGTCGAGAATTATCCCGGTTATCCGGACGGCATCACCGGGCCCGCCATGATGGACGAGTTCAAGCGTCAGGCCGGGAAGTTCGGCGCCCGTTTTGTCTACAAAACGGCCACCGCCGTCGATTTCTCCGGCGATGTATTGAAGGTCCTTTCCGGTGACGAGGTCTTTGAGGCCGAGTCGGTGATCATTGCCACCGGGGCCAGCGCGAAGTATCTGGGTCTCCCGTCCGAGGAGGCATTTATGAATCGCGGGGTGTCGGCCTGCGCCACCTGCGATGGAGCCCTTCCGCGTTTTCGCAACCGGCCCGTGGTAGTGCTGGGCGGTGGCGACACCGCCATGGAAGAGGCGCTGTTCCTGGCAAAATTCGCCAGCCGGGTGCATGTCGTTCATCGCCGCGACAAATTCCGCGCCAGTCCGATCATGGCCGACCGCGTTGTAAACCATCCCAAAGTCACGGTTGAGTGGAACTCCGTGGTGGACGAAATTGTCGGCAATGACGCCGAAGGGGTCACCGGAGTGCTGCTCCGTGACGTCATCGGCGGTGCAACCCGCGCATTGGCCTGCGCGGGGTATTTTGCCGCCATCGGGCACAAGCCCAACACCGACATCTTTGTCGGTGTGCTCGATTTGGATGAAACGGGCTATATTGTTGCCAAGCCCGACAGCACCTACACCAAAATCCCCGGGGTGTTTGCCTGCGGCGATGTGAAGGACAAGACTTACAGGCAGGCGATAACCGCCGCGGGGAGCGGGTGCATGGCGGCCATTGACGCCACCCGCTGGCTGGAATCTCGGGGGGCGTAGGCAACCGAAACCGCCCGGGCAGGCAGGCGGATAGCGCGCAAGGGAGGCCGACATGGGACTCTTTTCGACAAGGTTGAGCGCGGGCGAAATGGCGCCGCTGTGCAGGCAGCTCGCCACCTCCTACGACGCCGGAATCCCGGTGCTGCAAGGCTTGGAACTGCTCGGCCGCGCCGCCCCTTCCCGCAAGATCAGCCAAATGCTGCGGCGGATGCACACGTCCATTAGGAACGGTTCCACGCTTGCCGACGCATCCCGCGCCGAATCCGCCATGCTGCCCGAGTTCTTCACCGAGGTCATTGCCGCGGGCGAGATCGGCGGCCGGCTCGACGTCATGCTGAAGGACCTTGCGCGTTACTACGAGGACCAGCAGGTCATGAAGCGGTCGGTGATCGCATCCATGGCCTATCCCGCCATGCAACTGTCCGCGGCATGGTTTCTCGGCACGTTCGCGCTCGGCATAGTGGGCCGCATAGACCCCATGAGCTCGCGGGCCTTCTCTTTCGGCGAATACCTTCGCCAGTACATGATGTTTCAGGCCGCGTCGATGGTGACGCTCTTCTTTGTCTTTCTCGCCTGCGTCGGGCTTGCGCGCATCGGTGTCTTCCAGAACGTTCTGGGCTTCATAAAGAACTACGTGTGGCCCATCCGGCCCATCAGCCGCAAATACGCGCTGGCGCGATTCTTCAGGGGGATGTCGCTGCTCATCGGTGCCGGTCTGAACATGACCGAGTGCATGAAGCGCTCCGCCGCGCTGACCATGAACCCGTTGATGGAGCGCGACCTGCTGAAAGGCCTTCCGGTCATAAAGAACGGCGGAACGCTCGTGGAG
>CAIJOU010000260.1 GCA_903822375.1 Candidatus Hydrogenedentota bacterium | reverse complement strand
GTCGTTGGTGGTTTGAGCTGCTCAGCCCATCTTTGCAAAAAAAAGGCGTATTGTCAATAGATATGCCGTTGTAATATCAACAAACACAAACAGTTACAAAAACACGGGATCACTCAGGGACCCTTCAACAAGGGTTAGTCCCCTGCAACCGAGCATCCCGACCGTTACGATGCCGGGGCCACCGCCACCGGACAGTCTTCCGGCAGTCCGTATCCCCCTTTCGTCGCAACAACATCCCCCTGGGACAACCCTTCAAGAATCTGTGTCTGGTCAGCCGTGCGTATTCCCGGCTTGACGGCGACTTCATGGGCCTTGCCCTCTCGAATCAACGTCACTACCGGGGTGCCGTCCTTGTCCGAAACCGCCGCATTCGGAATGACAAGCGTATTCCTTGCCTCGGGCAGGGTCACAAGGACCCGGCAGGCCAGATTGGGACGCAACGCCTTGGCCGCATTGTCGACCGCGGCAAACGCCTCCACATCGGCCGTCTGCGGGTCGGCCTCGTGCCGAATCCGCACTATTGTTCCCGTCTGGGACGCCTCTCCCAGGGACAACACCTTCAATTCCACATGCGCGCCTTCGGCCACCTGTGCCAGTTGCGCCGAAGGAAGCTTGAACCGGGCCAGAAGCACGCCCAAGTCCATAATCTTGGCCACGGTCGTCGCGGGCTGCAAATACATCCCCTGCCGCACCGGCAATTCCATCACAACCCCCGCAATGGGGCTCTTGATTACGCACAGTTCCACGGCCAATTGCTGTGCCGCAAAGTCCGCCTGCGCCGCACTCAGTTTTGCCTCCGCCTGGGCAATACTCTCCGGACGCGTTCCGGCTTCGAGCACACTGAGCCGCGCTGCGGCCATTTCCCGGTCCGCCCGCGCAGCTTCCAGACCTGCCCGCGCCTCGTCGTACTTGATGCCTGATATTTCACCCGCATCCTTGAGCGGTTTCAAAGCGCCATATTTGGACTGAAGCAATTCCGCCGTCTGCCCCGCCTTCTTGACCTCCTGCCGCGCGGCCTCCACCTCCGCCGGCAAGGGCCCCCGCATCAGAAGCGCAAGGTTGGCGGCCGCCTCTTCGCATGCCGCGCGCGCTTTTGCCAGCGATGATCGCGCTGTCCGGTCATCCAGACGAACCAGTTCGGCCCCTGCCACGACTTCCTGCCCCTCCGTTACGAGCACCTGGTCCACAAGCCCCGAAACTTGGGACGAAAGTTCGACTGTTTTCTCCGGCTGTGCCATCAGCGTTCCAACCAGTTCCACGGTTGGCCGCAGGTCCTGCATCGTCGCCACGGCGGTCTGTATCTCCACCGGACGCAAAGGCCCGGCTGCCTCGCCCGATTCTGCGCCGGACTTGCTGCCGCATCCCCACCCCGTGCAAATCATTCCGAGCATGAGCGCGACAGCTGCCATCCTGATTGGACTATCCATTCTGACCCTCTCCATGCGCGGTTTCCGCGGCACTTTCCGTGCAAAGTGCCGAGGGGGTAAACACGCGGACCAGCACATAATAGATCACGGGCGTTGCCACCAAGCTCAGCAGCAGTGAGATGCACAGCGCGCCAATCACACCCACCGCCAGGGGCTTGAGCATGTCGGCTCCGGCGCCCACGCCGTAGGCCAGCGGGAGAAGCCCCAAGAACGCCGTTAACGAAGTCATCAGCACGGGGCGCAGCCGGCGTCGGCCGGACTGTACCAGCGCCTCCACAATTGGCAGCCCGTCGCGCCGCAAATGCTCCACCGAATCCAGCATCAAGATGCCATTCTTTGCCACGATACCAAAACCGATAATCGCGCCCAGGAAGGAAACGATATTCATGGACATGCCCGTGACCCAGAGCGCGCCCACCACGCCGAACAGCGCCAGCGCCGACCCGGTAACGATGGCAAGCGGATGGAATATCGTGCCGAACTCCAGAATCAGCACGGCAAACACCAGCAGCGCCGCCATGAGCAATACTATCGTC